>JADFYC010000540.1 GCA_015233295.1 Deltaproteobacteria bacterium
TGAAAAAAGTCTTCGGAAGTAAGAACGATCGAGAGCTCAAACGGATGGCTCCCATTGTGGACCGGATTAATGCCTTCGAAAATGAGATGCGGGCTAAGAGTGACCAGGAACTAGCCGATATGACAATTGTTTTGAAGGATAGGCTGGCTCAGGGAGAAACTCTTGACGATATTTTGCCCGAGGCCTTTGCCGTGGTTCGGGAGGCTGGAATCCGTACTCTGGGGATGCGCATTTTTGACGTCCAGTTGATTGGCGGCCTGGTTTTACACGAAGGCAAAATCGCCGAAATGAAGACAGGTGAAGGTAAGACCTTGGCGGCCACTTTGCCGGTTTACCTCAATGCCCTGACGGAGAAAGGTGTTCACGTAGTCACCGTGAATGACTACCTGGCTCACCGGGATAGTCAGTGGATGGGCACCATTTACAAATTTTTGGGGCTGACCGTGGGTGTTATTGTCCACGACATGGACGATGAAGAGCGTCAGGTGGCCTACAATTGCGACGTCACCTACGGGACCAATAACGAATTCGGGTTTGATTACCTCCGGGACAATATGAAATTCCGGCTCGAAGATATGGCCCAGCGCAGTCATCACTATGCCATAGTCGATGAAGTGGACAGTATCCTGATTGACGAAGCCAGAACGCCCTTGATTATCTCCGGCGCGGCCGAGGAATCAACCAAGCTTTATCAATCCATCGACAAAATTGTCATCCAGATAGTCAGGAACAACGCCAACTACGCCAAGGATGAGAAGGCCAGGACAGTGGTCTTAACCGAAGAAGGAGTGGCTGCGGCGGAAAAACTACTGGGCATAGACAATTTGTATGAACCCAAGTACATCGATCGGCTCCATCACGTTAACCAGGCTCTTAAGGCCCATGTCTTGTTTAAACGGGACGTGGATTACGTAGTCACCAACGGCGAGGTTATCATCGTTGACGAATTCACCGGACGGCTTATGCCGGGACGGCGATATAGCGAAGGATTACATCAAGCCTTAGAAGCCAAGGAAGGGGTTAAGGTGGAGAGTGAGAATCAGACCCTGGCTACCGTTACCTTCCAGAACTATTTCCGGATGTACGAAAAACTGGCCGGTATGACTGGGACGGCTGACACTGAAGCTGCTGAATTTGCTAAGATTTACAAGCTGGATGTGATGGTTGTCCCATCAAACAAAAAGATGATTCGAATCGATTATCCTGATGTAATTTACAAAACCCAGAAAGATAAATTCAATGCCGCGATCGAAGAAATCATCAATCTTCATCAAAAAGGTCAACCTGTTCTGGTGGGCACGGTATCCATTGAGAAATCAGAACTGCTCGCAGGGATCCTGGCTAAACGAGGCGTCAAACATAACGTCTTAAACGCCAAGCATCATGAACAGGAGGCTGAGATTATTTCCCAGGCTGGGCAACCGGGAGCGGTGACTATCTCCACCAACATGGCCGGCCGAGGGACCGACATCGTCCTGGGGCCGGGCGTGACCGATGTGGGCGGGCTACATATTTTAGGCACTGAACGGCATGAAAGCCGGCGAATTGATAACCAGCTACGGGGCCGGGCCGGCCGGCAAGGCGACATCGGCTCTTCACGATTTTATCTCTCCTTCGAAGATGACCTGCTTCGGATTTTTGGATCCGACCGGATCACCGGACTGATGGATCGGATGGGCATGGAAGATAATGAACCGATCGAACATAACCTGGTGACTAAAGCCATTGAAAGCGCCCAGCGCAAAGTGGAGGGTCACAACTTCGATATTCGGAAGCACTTGCTGGAATATGACGATGTTATGAACCAGCAGCGGAAGACCATTTATGGGCAGCGCCGGGAAATCCTCGATGGTGCCGACTTAAAAGATGAGATGCTCAACTTCATCGAGGAATGGGCGGAGAAGACTGTCGATGCCTTTACCGACCCCAAAACTTTCGCCGATGAATGGGACCTGCAGGCCCTCGATAGCAAGGTATTCACCCAGTTCGGTTTCCACCTGGACTTGACTGGTGACGTGATTGAGGGTTTAACTCAAGACGACCTGACCGACATGATCTTTAATAAGGCCAAGGAGGTCTATGATCAGCGGGAGGCTGAGTGGGGTATTGAAACCGCCCGTTATCTGGAGAGGATCATTATGCTGCAGGTGATCGACGTCTTGTGGAAGGATCACTTGTTGGCCATGGACCACCTTAAGGAAGGAATTGGATTGAGGGGGTACGCTCAGGTTGATCCCCTTCGGGAATACAAAAAAGAAGGTTACAACATGTTCATGGAGATGGTCGAC
>JADFYC010000541.1 GCA_015233295.1 Deltaproteobacteria bacterium
GCCTATCAGACTTACCTTTATAGTAGGAGCGCCGCGGTGGGGGAGCACCGTTCTTTTTCACCCATCAAACTGGAAATGGAGTTCACCCCGACCACCTTTATGGTGGTTAACACCGACACCTCTTATTCCGCCCAAGATGATGAATTCAAGTCATTTAACTGTTCGGCTTACTTCAATGACAAACGGGGCGACATGGTGGGCGTGGATTACCGGTTTACCCAGGATCGGGTGAAGGAATTGAATACCCGGATACTGGTCAAAGTGATTCAGCCTATCTCACTGATTTATGAAAATAAAAATTCGTTTGAGGCCAACACAGAGGTGGAGAGCCGCTACGGAATCAATTACCAGGCGCAATGCTGGGGTGTTGATTTGTCCTATAGCAAGAAGGAGGAGGAGACCTCCATCACCTTTGTTATCTCCCTGTTCGGCCTGGGCAACTCGGCCGGTTTCTCCAAAGGAATGTGATTATATAGGGCGTAGCGGGTTGCGTGTTTCGGGTTGCGTATTTCAGGTTAGGGCTGATGAAGGGGCGGCCATGGAGTACCCGCAACTAATAGATGTTCGCCCGAAACATTTTCAATTATCCGGGTTCTTCACGCCCGCGGCGGGCAAAAAAGGGGTTGCAATAGCCTAAATTAGGAGGTAAGATAGTAACCTTGGTTTATTGTGACTCTGTCGATAAATATTAGAAGGTGCCGGAATGCTGTCACAACTTTCTACCCCTGAGATTATGGCGGCCTGTGGCCTGATCTTTGGCCCGGGAAACAACTTCTCACACGATTTTCTAAAACGACTCCAGCCCGCCGAGCTTAAAACCATCTATCGGAGGAAGGCCCTGGAGACTCATCCTGACCGAGCCAGGGCCATGGGCCGGGATGAAGCAGAGATGACCGAGCTGTTTAAAGAAGTCTCGCTGGCCTATGAACTCCTTCGGGCTGCCATCGCTAATGATGAAGCAATCATCCAGAATGCCGGGCCAAAAGCTCCACCTCGCCGAAAGCCTCCTGCGTCCAAGCCGACCCCCCCGCGGGAATGGCGGGACCACTCCTATTTCGGGCCTCTGCCCCATCGGGAACTGCTCATCGGCCAGTTCCTGTATTACTCGGGGTTCATTTCCTGGCGCGCCCTCATCCAGGCCATCACCTGGCAAAGAAAACAACGTCCTCTGATCGGTCAGCTCGCCCGGGATTGGGGTCTACTTTTACCCCAGGACATTCACTTTATCTTGTCCCAGCGAGAAGCCGGGGAGAAATTTGGGGAATGCGCCAAACGCCTTGGCTATCTGTCCACATTTAACATCATGTGTTTATTAGGTAAACAACGTCGGATCAACCAGCCCATCGGTCATTTTTTTGTCGACCGCGGCCTGCTTACTCCGCAACAAATGGAAGAACTGGCCCGGAAGCAAATGCTCCATAACCGAGATATTCAAGTGAGCCGGTGGCGTTTTTAAAGCCTTAGGAAGAAGACCCCCATTTATGAATACCCATTTTCGCGTCGAACACTTCCCGGAAGTCGCGTCCACCAATACCACCGTTTTGGAAAAAGCTCTGGCCGGAGAACCGGAAGGGTATGTGGCGGTGGCTATCGAGCAAACCGGGGGCAGAGGACGACTGGGCCGCAAATGGGAAGCCCGGCCCGGCGGCTTGTGGATGTCGTTATTGCTGCGTCCGGGTGTCCAGCTGGCTTCCTGGGGCGGGCTGAACCTCATCGCCTCCCTCGCGGTGCAACAGGCCATCCATAGCCTGACCGAACTCCCGGTCTCCATTAAATGGCCCAATGATCTGCTCATTAACGGCAAAAAGGTATGCGGGATGCTGATGGAGTCGCATTTTGCCCCCGGAGGAAATCCTTTTCTGGTCTGGGGTATCGGGGTTAATGTTCAGAATGATATACCGGTTGAGTTGAATGATACCGCCACCTCTTTGGCCCAGGCCGGGGCGAGCGTTGCCGCTGCGGAGTTGCGGGACGGCATTTTATCTCACCTGGCCGGGCATTATATCCGGTTCCACGATGATCCTCCCTACTTAGAACAAATCCACCGGAATTATTTGATTCATTCAGCCACCCTGGGCAGCCGGGTCAGGGTGATCATGTCCCAAGGGCAAACCTTGACCGGCACGGTCGTGGATCTAGATCCCGAGGGCCGGTTGTGGTTGCAGACCGACACAGGGATAGAAAAAATTTTGGCCGGAGACGTGGTCCATTTGCGGCCGGAAGACATGTAAGCCTCCCTCCTCCCGTACTTCAATCAAATAAAAACAATATGTTAAAATCGTTAA
>JADFYC010000542.1 GCA_015233295.1 Deltaproteobacteria bacterium
TCGGTCAAGAAAACACTGTCCGACTCGGCATCGAAAAGCGTCCGGTATTTCTCTTCACTAGAACGCAGTTCTTCTTCTCTCTGCCGCAAAGCCTCCTCAGCCTTCTTTCGTTCGGTAATATCCATCCCCAGCTTTAGGATAAGAGGAGATCCGTCGATATCCATGAAGGGATAAGCATAAATCTGAAAAATCAACCCATCAGGGCCGGCCCACTCCCACGTTTCAGGCTTAAGGTTCTGCAAGACACCTGCGGCCATACATGTCCGGCAAGGTTGGGATTGGTTGTAAAACAACTCATGGCACGTCTTTTTTTCCGGACCGCCCAAGAGATTCTTAAAGTACAGATTGGAAAACCTGATTGAATAGTCCGGTCCCACCAGACACACAAATCCGGGCAGATTGTTCAATATGGCAAAGAATCTTCTCCGTTCGCCCTCTAATGATATCTCCACCCGGCGGCGTTCTTCCACTTCCTGCTCCAGATTCAGGGACTTCAAATTGACTTCAGCCAGAGACCGGCGCAGATCATCGGCCATCATCTTAAAGTTGTCGGTCAACACGCCAAACTCATCATCCCGGACCGGTATCCCGTCCATAGCCGCAAAGTCACCCCGGCCCAAGGCCTTAGCCCGCGCCGCCAGATCATCCAGGGGCCGGCCTAAGCCTCTGGCCAGTTGCCAGATGAGCCATATGGACAACAAGAGCATGACCGCAAACATCAAGAGCATGACCATGGTCCGCCTTTTTATTTCTCCCAAAAGGGAGTCTTTAAATGCCACAGCCCGGATCACCGGGATATTCCCTCCGTATCCCCGGTATCCTTTGTGGGCCGCGACGACGGTGATCCGGTCCGGCTTGTCCAACACCCGAATTGTGCTCCTGCCTTCCTTGAGTGCAGCCACGACCGACTGAATCGTTTCCACATCCTGGGCCATGGAGTAAATTGATTTCTTGTCAAAGCTGGAATAAAGGATTCGCCCTTCAGTGGAGATGAGTTCCAACCTGATCTTTACCGGAATCCATCCCAGATGGAATTCTCGCACTAGATCGTAAACCCGTTCGATTGGAATTCCGGCGGCCAGGACCTGATACGGTTGGCCCCGTTCGTCCCGCACCGGTTCAAAAATAGTCAGAATTACTCTCCCTTGGGTTTCAGAGAAGGTAAGGTCAATTAACTGCGACGTCCCGGCCAGGGCCCTTTGAAAAGACGCGGGTAGCGCGGCCGGTCGACCTATGTCCAAGTTACTGGTATCAGCCAGGACCATCCGGTGGGCGTCATACAGTGTCAGGCTCTCATATACCTTGTATCTATCCCGATATTCGGTCAGCCGCTTGGTAATTGACTCCCGGTCGGAATAGGCGGACGTTATAACGGCATCAGTGGATAGAAGCGACAGGTCGGAAATCCGTTCAAAGAAGAAGCGGTCAAGAGAATTAAGCACATGAGCTGTTTCAGACTCGAACCAGCCCAGGAGATACCGCTCTTCTCCCTTTATCCCATAGGAAAAGAAGACCGTCAGCAACATCCCGGCTGAAAGGCCGAAGAGCACCAGATAGGACAAAATGATCTTGGTTTTAAATTTCATGGGTTGTTCCCGATCTTCGCACCCTGGACGAATGACCCGGCCAAAATTGCCTCCAGGTTGATGTCCGGCCCCACTTGACCGGTATTATAAAAATGCGTAATCATATAGTTTCCAGAGGTGAACAAGGATGTCGGGGACGAGGACCTTTTAAAGGCTCTTAGATTGTCATCTCGGGTGGCGTGATGCACTCCTGGGTAGGCTGTACGCAGGCTTTCTCGGGACGTTTTCAAGAATGCCGCGGCGATTTTAATCGTTTCCTCCGGGTGTTGCAGACAATATTCCTGGGCCCTCAACAAAGCCGTAACTACCGCCTGGACCTGGTCCGGCCGCGATTGCACAACATCGGCCCGAAACCCCACCAAATCGGTTATAATCCCCAGGGAGTCGCCGGCTTTGCCGATGACGTGGTAACCCCTGGCCAGACCTTTTGAGGTCACCGGTTCCCAGGTGTGGCCCGCCGAAATACTTCCGGCCTCCAACTCATCCAACACCTTCATCGCCGGAACTAGTTTAAATATCACGTCTGTTTCCTTTATCCCATTACGCTTAATAAAATCAAGCACAAATATATGAGAAAAGGAATTCAGCGCCTCAAAACCGATCACCCTCCCTTTCAAGCCGGCGGGAGTTTCGACCGTTGAAGAAGCCAGAATCACATCTGCCGAATCTGAAAAATCAGTGACATAAA
>JADFYC010000543.1 GCA_015233295.1 Deltaproteobacteria bacterium
CCTGTAAGGGATTGAAACACCGTGGGTGGCGGAAATTAAAGGGTTCTCTGATAAACTCCCAAAACCCCAATTCCCTGTAAGGGATTGAAACTATAAAATCAAGACGGAGGTGATCGGGACATCTAAGCTCCCAAAACCCCAATTCCCTGTAAGGGATTGAAACACATTACCATCCTTCATATCGACAACCCACACACCCTCTCCCAAAACCCCAATTCCCTGTAAGGGATTGAAACTCCGTTGACGATCAGATCAGACGCCGGCCGATATACCCTCCCAAAACCCCAATTCCCTGTAAGGGATTGAAACTGCGTCGAATCGGAGGGTTCGGATTGTCATCAGTCTGCTCCCAAAACCCCAATTCCCTGTAAGGGATTGAAGTGATGCTCGGCTCTTCGCTCTGCCCTTTTCGCTTGCTTAACTTGTCAATCGTTGGTTAAACTAACCAGGTTGCCGAATTGCTCTGATGAATAATCCTGAGACAGAAAAATTTTCCTTTCCTGATAAATTAACAAACGATAAGATATTCTTATGAAGAAGCAACACGTTAAATATAAAGCTATGATCAAACTATCCGGTCTTGTTCCTCTTCTGTTTATCATCATGTTATTACTTGCCATACTTAGCCTGACGGGGTGTCGGACGGCCTATCTGTGGCAGGCCATGACCGGGCAGGCCGGACTATTGCGGGGCAGTCTAAGCCGCGATGATCCCCGGCTCAAGACGGAACTGTCTGCGGCCGATTACGACAAACTAGCCTATGTGGCCGAAGTGGTCGCCTTCGCCCGGCAGGAATTGGGCCTGGCCAGGTCGACTAATTATCAAAAAGTGTATCCTCGGGACCAGGGGGCGGTTATCTATGTCCTTTCGGCGGCCCCCAGGGATCAACTAGTCTCTGAGACGTGGTGGTTTCCGGTGGTGGGGCGGATGGGCTATCTGGGCTTCTTCGACAAAGAGATGGCCGTGAGGTACAAAAAGGAATTGGATGAGGCCGGTCTGGACACTCACCTGCGGACGGCCCTGGCCTACAGCACCCTGGGCTGGTTTAACGACCCCATCACCCGGCCCATGCTCGGTTTGAACAAACCGGCCCTGGCCGACCTGATCATCCACGAACTGACCCACGTCACCCTGTATGTTAAGGATCAGACTGATTTTAATGAGGGCCTGGCCAATTTTGTTGGTCAGGCGGGGGCGATTCGTTTTTTTCAAGCCAGGCGCGAGCCGGAATCAGTGGGTTGGCTGGAGCAGCGGGCGGTTGATGAAACGAGATTTGTCGCCTTCTTAGATCAACTCACCGACCGTTTAAAAGAGCTGTATTCCAAGTCCCCGCGGCCGATAGACCTGGACTCGAAAAAGAGAGAAATCATCACTGCCGCCCAGGCCGAGGTTCGGTCACAGGCGCATCTCTATGTTACGCCGGCCTTTTCCAAGTTTGGAGAGCAACAGATCAATAACGCGGTAATTCTGGGCTACTCCAGGTATCATCAGAGCTATCCTCTTTTCCGGCAAGTATTCGAGAGACAGGGTAACGATTTCAAGAAGTTCTTGACTTTTTTCGTCCAAGCCGCTAAAGAGAACAATGATCTGATGCAATTCACCAGGGAATGGGTAGCCTCGCATCAGGATGAGCGACCCTAGTTAAAGAAAGGCTTTTCTACAAGAATGTAGTTTTGGTCTTGTTGAACCCACAAAAATGTCGTTCTTTGATTGCTTCTGGGTCATGGTTCTTTTCTTTTCAAACGTAACTTAGATATTTTATTGGTATTATTCCATGTTGGCACAATCTTTGTTTATGTATCAGATTGCTTACCTCTGCAGTGATTTTGCTGAAGTTGAAGTGTACCGAAAGCCCTTGCATTGACGGTGAACGCTGGGATTTCCGCTGATCACCCACGCTGGTGTAAGTCTAAGTGAAATACGAGGTTAATGGAAAGACCATAGAAAATTCGGTTCGGGGGCAACCGGGCTAAGTAACGTTAATTCTGGCCGGAGTCGGCCAAAGGAGGATGGTATGAAAAAAATTGAGGCCATCATCAAGCCTTTCAAGCTGGACGATGTTAAGGATCGGCTGACCGAGGCCGGCATCCACGGTATGACCATCACCGAGGTTAAAGGCTTCGGCCGTCAAAAGGGGCATACTGAAATCTACCGCGGGGCGGAATACGTGGTGGACCTGCTGCCTAAGATTAAGGTTGATGTGGTGGTGCCCGATGACCTGTTGGATAAGGCCATTAACATTATAAAAGACGCGGCGTTCACCGGGCAG
>JADFYC010000544.1:0-395 GCA_015233295.1 Deltaproteobacteria bacterium
CGATCGGTTCCTGAGGCTTTTCCATCCGCCGGTGTAATAGTCCCAACCGGTATAGAACTGCACCGGAGTAGCCAGGGCCAGGAGCAACCAGTTGACCCAGGCCTGGTGACTCCAGGCACCCCACAGGCCCATATCCCGGCCCATGCTTAAGACAAACAACGGCAGAGTAAAAAGAGCCCCGATAAAGAATTTCCTGGTTTGGTCCGCGACTTCGGCCCGCCGGGCGGCCTGCTCGGCATCTTCCTCGGTATCCCCTGCGTCAGGTGGTATCACCCCGTACCCAATCCTGACGATGGCCGCGATAATGTCATCCTGTGTCGTGATCGTGGGGATGTATTCAACCGTGGCCCGTTCCGTGGCCAGATTAACCGCGGCATCCAATACGCCGGGGACTT
>JADFYC010000544.1:520-2266 GCA_015233295.1 Deltaproteobacteria bacterium
TGGATCGAAAGAGACGGTGACTTGCTCCACCGCGAAATTGACATCGGCCGTATCTACTCCGGGGAGTTTTCTTAAATTTCTCTCCACACTTAGAGCACAATTGGCACAGCTCATTCCAGTCAGTGGAAGAGAAATCATTTTCATGGTCATAGACAAAGCTCCGTTGGTGGCGGCCCCAAAAAAGTTGTGATTTTTGAGGGAAAGTGTTTGGATATCTTTCGAGGCCGCATTTGCGGTGGCGTTCCGCCGGCACTGGGCTAAGTTGTGTTATGGCTGCTAAGTAGTCAGAGGCACAAAAAAGGACAGGGGCGTAAGCGTAATCCGGGTCGCTTTTCTCTCTTGCTTACACGGCAGGCGAAGCCATAAAGCCATCGGCGGGTCGGTGGGGATTTTTCAGGCGGAAATTATGAGCGGCAACCGGCATAATCTCTTTACCTTGACCAATGGCGCCAACTAAATCTGGAACCTTGGGAACGCCGCGACGAACTCATCCAGATTCTTGACGAGAGCCGCATGCCTGAGCAGGGCCTTCAGGAGACTCATGTTACCTGTCTCATCTATGGCGGCTTTTATCTCCTGGAGTAATGGTCCCAACCGGGCTTCCAGGATTTCGATGATATCCTCGCGGACCATTTGCAATCAGCAATTCTAATTTTGACAGGATTAACAGGATTTATAGGGCATGATAATCCTGTCAATCCTGTTAATCCTGTCAGAAAAAGAGATGGCCGGGAATGCAAAATTAGAATTGCTGATTTGCAATCCACCCTGGCGCATCCCCTTTTTATAGCCTTCTTCCATCCACGTTTCGGCTGGACTCGGCATAATCACACCTCCTCGACTAATGATGGTCCGGTCGATGAAGTTATCAAGATCATGCGGGCCAGTTTGTTTGGACACGGCAAGTATCGAACGAGAACATCAAGGTATTCATTCCAATCCGACTCTGTTGTCAGTTCATCGGAAAGGGCAGCCAGTTCCGGCAGTCTGACCGATAGGTCGTCGTCGTTGAAATGCTTCTGGGCAAATAGTGTCATTCTGGTCTTGACCGCACCTCTGACGTCTTCATCCTTTATGGCTGATAAATCACAAAGCAGATAACGATAATCAGGCAAGAACGGCGTCAATTCCGGCACAGCCGCGAACAGCGAGCTGAAGTTCTTCTCCCAGCGCCAGGTAGATGGTCCATGGTAAATGACCAGGGGGATGATCACGGGCAAGTATTCGACAGCCTGACGTTGGCTAAGAACGTGGCCCCAGATCTGGACCATATAACGCAACAACTGGACCGGAACCCAGCGGTCGAGGTAGCTCTTATGTTCCATCAGGATACACACATAAGCCTGCCGGAGCGAATTCATGTCAACTTGATAAACCAGGTCGGAGTAGTGGGCTTTCAGCCGCCGGTCCACGAATGAGCCTTGAATTACTTTCAGGGTGTCCAGAGCCAAGACGTGGCGGACCTGGCTCGGCAAATAATGATCCAAAAAATCTTGGGCCACATCCAGATCGGAGAAAACCTTCTTAAAGAATTTGTCGTGATGGGTGGAGGTCAATGCAGCCCTCGGTAAGCTGACGCTTTACTGAAATCAACATGCTGATCACGTTAGCAGATGTGATCTGGAAAGTAAAGTCATTCCCCCCGCAGGTTATCGCGCGCCAACCATATCGGCCGGAATGGAATTGGGCACGGCGCGGCTCAGGATGAACCAGAGTTCATCGTCGCTCGTCGAGTAATACTTGAAT
>JADFYC010000545.1:0-528 GCA_015233295.1 Deltaproteobacteria bacterium
AGGTTGATGGAAGTCAAGGGGCCTCATGGTCGGGTTGCTGGTTACGCGTTATTGTTTTGGTTCGGATACGGAGATCATCCGCCACAATTTTTCCGAGAATGTCCGGTGTGAGGGATCAAAATTCGCGGTGCAGACTATTTTTAAGTACCTGGTGTTTATGGTTAGGTCCTTGATGGTCAAGCAAAGAATGACGTAATTGTCGGTATCTTTCGTCTTAGTCTCGGCGTGGGCCGGGCCGGTGTAACGGGAGTAGGTTTTGTTATCAGGAGAAGTGTAAAAGGCTAAGGTGTTGCCGGCAAAGATCGTTTTCCCGCCCTTTTCAGATAGGTTGCCAACCAATTTAATGGTATCGATCCGCTTTGGCGAACCCAAATCCGCCCCGATAGAGGCGTGGTTGACTCCGAAGGAGACTTCATCCAAAGGAATCCACAGATTGATCGGGGTGGATTCCGGCTGGGGGTCATTGAAGATAATCCCTGGGATGGCCGGCAGCACATTGGGGCCACGAATCGCCCGGTCTTCCGGGTC
>JADFYC010000545.1:617-1072 GCA_015233295.1 Deltaproteobacteria bacterium
AGTAAAAAGAGATTCTATCCGGTGATAGGGGAAATGCTCAATGGCTGAATATATATCCCGCATGTAACCAACCCCTCTTCAATCCGCGGCCTTAGTTTTGCCGCTGGTGACAGCCGCTGGAAGATATTCTTGAGTTTGCCGGTCCACTCGATAAAGGCACCGAACACAGTAAGACTCTTTAACACCAAATTGCCGCACTTGTCGATAACAATTCTTTATCCGGGTTAGCCGGGTAAGACAATGCTTTTTGCCGGCGTTCATCGGATTATCGGGATAAGGATTCACGGCCGCAACTGCTCCAACGGCGCCTGGGGGTCAACCCCGTGGAAAAAAATGGCCAACCAGATTTCTAAAATCAACAACATCCATAACCGATGGCCGTGATTGACCCGGCCCGCCAGGTGTTCCTGGAACAACTGGGTCACGCTCTCCGGTCTGAAAAACTCATTGATTCC
>JADFYC010000545.1:1140-2265 GCA_015233295.1 Deltaproteobacteria bacterium
GGCATCCAGAGGGATGGCGAAGCCTTGCTTGGGCCGATAAATTACCTCCGGAGGCAGCAGGCGTTTGGCCAGACTCTTTAGCAGGCGTTTGTGCACTCCCTGACTCACCTTATAATCCACCGGTAAAGAGGCCGCCAACTCGATCAACCGGTGGTCGAGAAAAGGTGACCGCGTCTCCAGGCCATGGGCCATAGCCGCGATATCCATCTTAACCAACAGATCATCTGGTAGATATGTGTGTGTATCTATGTATAATATTTTCTCTACTACGTTGGAAGAAGCCGCTTCGGCCTGGGCCAGGAGTTCTTCCGTGTCTTCAACGTAATTGAACACGTCTGGGATAAGCCCTTCCCGGTAAAGGCTCTGTTTCCTCTCCGGAGTAAAAAAAATGGGAAAATATAATGATCTGGCCTCGGGAAACAGGAGGCCGGTCCAGATCCGATGGAGTGGTCCCTGACCACCTTTTCCGGGATTGATCAGCCGCCTAAATTGGGACCTGATCCCGGCTCTGATGCCCCGAGGCAAACGGTGCCACCAGGCGGCCAGGGGATGAATCCGGTATTTGCCATAACCACAACACAATTCATCGCCGCCGTCACCATTCAAAGCCACCGTCACCTCCTGCCGGACCTGCTGGGCCAGCCAAAAGGTAGGCAAGATTGAGGAGTCGGCCATCGGCTCAGACAACTGCCAGACGATTTTGGGCAAGACGGCCAGAGCATTCGGCTGAACCAGGAGTTCATGATGGTCGGTCTGATATCTATCGGCCACCATCCGGGCATAACCCGCCTCGTTGTAGTCTTCTTCCGCAAAGCCGACGGAAAAAGTCTTGACCGGCCGGTGCCCGAGCTGAGCCATGACGGCCGTAACCAGGCTGGAATCCAGGCCGCCGGACAGCATCACCCCCAACGGGACGTCGCTGATCAACCGGCACTGGACGGCCTCGTTGAGAGACTGATAAACTTCGGCTTCCGCCTCCTCAAAAGTCAGGTTCCGTTTTATAGAATAATCAATATCCCAGTAGCGATATACATTCGTCTGCCCTCGTTCACAAATCAGGGCGTGTCCCGGCGGCAGCTTGGAGATACCCTTAAACATAGTTTTGGGATGGGGTACGAATTGCCG
>JADFYC010000546.1 GCA_015233295.1 Deltaproteobacteria bacterium
TTTCCCCGGAGTTTAGCTTTCCAGGAGCCACACAGGAAGGTGGGATGTCATGAGCCAAGAGAATGAGAGTAAATTAATTCAGGATACCGTAGAACAATCAATAGTTTTTCTTAGCGATATCATAAGCAAATTATTTTCGTGCCTTCAGACGCTGGAAGGTTTGGGTAATGTCGAGGCGTTCAAGGACCGTATATCAGACCATTACTCTAAATTCAAATACCCTTCCCCTAACGAAGATATGCCTGACGATAAAGTAGAAGGCATGATTAATGATGGGTGATTCGGCTTTCCTAAAAATGCACCTCAGATTTTTAGAATGATTGATTCTTTCGTTTCGGCGGACTATTTGCCACCGGAAGATGAGTATCTGCTTTGGGCCCATATAACTTGCCCGTGGCCCTCAACAGCCTCCACCAGGACGGTGCGCTGCCTCCTTAAACGCTGCATCGTGCTTCTTCCGCATTTTTTTCATATAGCCCCTCCTTTTCATATAGCCCCTCCTTGTTGTACTTTTCAAGGTTGACTTTACACCTTAGCCGGTTGTCCAGTTTTTGGGGAGCATTATAGTTGTTTGCCTGGTAGTCATAGCCGCGCCGGGACCATACGTTGACCTTCTCAGCATAAAATAGACCATCAGCCTTGCCGGTTCATTCCGGTGAGGCTGTTGTCGACATGCGGCATCCGAGGGAGTTGCCGTCGGTATTCCGATATTATCATTACTTATAAAAATAATTGTCTTATTTAACAAATAGGGCTGGTCCGCTTTTCCGCTTCTTTCTTAACCCAACTAAAAACTTGACCTTATCTGCCTGGCATAAACATTGCTTTTAATATTCCAACAAGGACCTGATCGAGTGATCGATCCCTGCGTTTAGCCACACGAAAAACAATCGATAAATACCATCAGGAACGGAAAATCAATCTGGTGAAGGAGAAATCATGAACGCTCGGCATATGGTCCTTCTTTGTTGCGCCTTGCTTTTTCTGCCTGTCTCGTTCGCCGCCGGAGAGGACTCAGGTTCTCCACTGAACACGAGCGACGCCGCCGAACAGCTTCCACGGGCCGGCACTGCGCTCCCCTTTCCCGCGCCGGTACCTAAGACCGGGCAAACCACGTCATATGGATACTACGACGACGGCGTCACCCAGATCGGCGTGGCCTGGCCTAACCCCCGGTTCACCAACAATAACGATGGCACGGTCACCGACAATCTGACCGGGCTGGTCTGGCTGAGGAACGCAAATTGCTTTGGAACCAAGAACTGGGCCGACGCCCTGGCTGCGGTCAACGGCCTATCATCCGGCAGTTGCGGGTTAAGCGATATCTCCCACGCCGGAGACTGGCGTATGCCCAATATCAACGAGTTAAGCAGTCTAGTGGATCCAGGTCAATATAATCCAGCGCTGCCGTCGGGTCATCCATTCTTAGGTGTCCAGACCTACGTAGGCGGGGCCGTATACTACCATTCATCCACTACCACAGCCATAGACACCACCGGCAACTGGGGCGTCAATTTCCAAAATGGCTTAACAACCGGCTGTGGTAAAGGTTCCATTTACGTTTGGCCGGTTAAAGACACCTGGTCGTTTTTTTCTAAAACCTTTCCCGCCCCGGTGGCCAAGACCGGGCAGAGCGTGTCCTATGGCCCGCACGACGACGGGGACCTGCAAAAGGGTGTGGCCTGGCCCAACCCCAGGTTCACGGATAACTACAACGGTACGGTCACCGAAAACCTGACCGGCCTGATCTGGCTCAAGAACGCCAATTGTTATGGTCTCCAATCCTGGGCTCTGAATTTGGTTTCCGTCCATGGCCTGTCCAAGGGAATCTGCGGGTTGACCGACGGCTCAAACGTCGGGGACT
Source organism: Deltaproteobacteria bacterium (assembly GCA_015233295.1). Lineage (GTDB taxonomy): Bacteria > Desulfobacterota > JADFXK01 > JADFXK01 > JADFXK01 > JADFXK01. The sequence goes on from JADFYC010000546.1 coordinate 1,865, forward strand.
GGCGAATACCTAATATAAACGAAATAAGAAGTTTGCAGGATGCCGCCCACTTCGGCCCAGCCTTGCCCGCGGGGCATCCCTTTACCAACCTCGCCAGCGGCCTGGGGGCGGAATACTGTTCCAGCGACACCTACACCAGCAGCACCGGTTACATTATGAGCTACTTCATGAACTATGGTTCTCTTATGAACTGGAATGACAAGACAGGTGGCTACTACGTCTGGCCCGTACGGAGTGGACAAGGTGGGTCATCGGCCAAAACAACCTACGATTTCGTCTGGTCGGGACCGGGCGGATCTGCCGGCATCTGGACCCTGGACAGCTCCAATAATGAATGGAACAACGACGTATAGGGCACTAATACCGGCCGCGCTCCGGTGAACTCCAGCAATAACCTGCCC
>JADFYC010000547.1 GCA_015233295.1 Deltaproteobacteria bacterium
ATCGCTCTTCAAGAAAAGTGGGACAAGGAGAGCCTGGAATCCGCGGCCAAGTGGGCGGCGTGGGAGGAGAAATGGGAAGAGGAGAAGCGGGAGTCCGCGGCCAAATGGGCCGAACAAAAGAAGGCGTGGGAAGAATCTGATAAGAAATGGGAAGAATCTACCAAGAGGTGGGAAGAAAACCAGCGGGAGTCCGCGGCCAAGTGGGCCGAACAAAAGAAGGCGTGGGAAGAATCTGATAAGAAATGGGAAGAATCAAATAAGAGATGGGAAGAGAACCAGCGGGAGTCCGCGGCCAAGTGGGCGGCGTGGGAGGAGAAATGGGAAGAGGAGAAGCGGGAGTCCGCAGCCAGGTGGGCGGAATCGGATAGGAGACATGAGGAAACCGATAAAAAGTTAGACCGCAGCATAAAAAGGTTAGAATCCACTTTGGGCGCCATTGGAGCGCGTTGGGGCCACCAGACCGAGGAATCTTACCGGAGCGGCTTAGCCGCAATATTAAAAGATGTTTTCGATGGAGAAGTGGTCCATGTCAACGAATATGATGAAGAAGGAATGGTTTTCGGCCGGCCCGATCAGGTGGAGCTGGACGTCGTGGTCAAGAACGGCCTCTTGATCATCTGTGAGTTAAAATCTTCCCTGAGTAAATCCGACATGTATGCATTCGAGCGAAAAGTAAGATATTACGAAAAGAAGCACCGGCAACAGGCCTCCAGAATGATTGCCATCTCGCCCATGGTTGATGAACGGGCCATGAAAGTGGCTCCCAAACTGGGCATCGAGGTATTCTCCCATGCCGATGCTTTGGAATCCCCGGAAAATGACGCTGATGAGTCATGACGCTGGTTGTAATCACAGGCCGTAGAAACAGCCCAAGCGGAAAAACGCCACGATTAAACGGGGCCTAAGGCAGGTCGCTGGTGGTGACATGACCTGACGATGATCAAGTTTGAGGGAGAACCAGGAACCAAATGGACGAACAAATCTCACCTGAAAACCATCCGGGCCGGCTGATCAGTCAATGGGACCGGCAAGTCCCGGTGGACCTGGGTCTGGCCGTTGATGATATGCTGGCCTTGTCGGTAGCTGAAACGAACTCCCCCCCCATACTACATTTATATACTTTTGAGCCCGCGGCCATCGTTGGCCGATATCAGGATATCGAATCCGCCCTCAAGCTGGACAGGTGCCGGGCCAGAGGAGTGGCTTATAGTCGGCGAAGCACCGGAGGCGGCACTGTGATCATGGGGCCGACCGTCCTGGCCCTTGGTTTTGGGGCGTCTCTGAATCATCCCAAGTTTGCCGGCGGGATCAAGACCATCTTCCATACCCTCAGCCGGGTGATTATCCGGGCTCTAGACCAATTAGGCGTGGCGGTGACCTTCCGCCCCAAGAACGACCTGGAAGTGGCGGGCAAAAAACTGGCCGGGTTGTCTGCCTCGATGGAGATCCCCTCGGCCTTTTTATTTCATATGAGTTTGTTGGTGGATTTTGATATTGAGCTAATGCTGGACATTATGAATCTGGCGCCAGTGAAGCTATATGACAAGGGATATTCTTGCTTCAGCCAGAGAGTAACGACCATCAACCGAGAGACGGGACATCAGGCGCCGATCTCTTTGGTGGCCCATGAGGTCCGCACCGCGTTCGAGCAGGAACTGGGCTTTCCCTTCGAAGATTCGGCGATGACCGCCTGGGAAGAGTCCACGGTGGACAAACTCCGGGTGAGCCGGTACCATCAGCATGACTGGATCTTTTCCAAAAAATCCATGCGTTCACGAATGGGCCACGCTTATCTGAAAACTCCTGGGGGCCTCCTGGAGATTTTTTTATCGCTGGCTGGCAAGTCGATCGAGAGCGTTATTATCACAGGAGATTTTTTCAGCACCACGGCCGATATCAACCGGATTGAAACCGCCCTGAAATGGACGGCGGCTGATAAACAAAGCATTATAAAGAATCTGGAGCCGGTCTGGCAGGATGATATCATTCATCAGGTGAGTGCGGACATGCTGGCCGAAGCGATTGGCCAGGCCAGAGATAGTATACTGACACCAATGTGAGTGGATGATGTTGACCTATAAAGCGATGTATAGGTTTGTTGATCAGGGTGTCCATGCTGAACTTTTGGATATTCCAGGAACTATCATCTTTGGCCCAGACCTGCGGGAGGCGCGCCGATTGCTGGCCGGCGCCTTGGTGGATATGGCGGAGACGAACCTGCTGCGAGGCGAACCGTTACCGCAGCCTGATCCTTCCTGTACC
>JADFYC010000548.1 GCA_015233295.1 Deltaproteobacteria bacterium
TGTAGTCTGGAAACTCCAGCCAAGTCAGCCGCTCCGTATGCTCACCAATGGCACATAAAGCCTATGATTCTCGGCTTAAATGCAAGTCCCGCACTCATTCGTTCTCACCTCTTTTATCAGTAATCCCGGCTCGATTCATTGGTATACTTCTACGCATCTCCAACCGCCGCATCCATTGGTTCCAGGATCTCGTTTGCAGGAAATGCCGCATCAATTTGGCTGAATAGCTCTTCATCGGTAAAGTGCTTTAGTGAAATGGCCCCGGTCGGACACTTGGCGTTGCAGAGACCATCCCCTTTACAGAGGATAGGATTGACTACAGCCTTTTTGCCCTGTTTTGTCTCACGAAACTCTATGGCGCGATACGTACAGGCGGAGATACATTCTCCACACCCCATACACTTACTCTCTTGCACCTCACAAACAGAGCCGGAGGCGACGACCGTATCGTGTGACAGAAGGGTTAAGACCCGGCCGGCCGCTCCGTAAGCCTGGTTAATCGTTTCCGGCATAAGCTTTGGGTAGTGGGCCAGTCCACAAAGATAAACGCCGTCTGCGGCAAACTCAACAGGTTTTAATTTGGCATGGGCTTCTTTGAAGAAGCCGTCCGGGCTCAAAGTCACCTTGAATAATCCGGCGACTTCCTTAGTGGCGGCAGAGGGAATAACCGCGGCGGCCAAAGCAACCAGATCGGCGTCTATTTGAAGCTGATTCCCTAAAATATAATCCGTCACGGTAACCCTTAGAACTGGTCGACCATCCTCTTCAACGGCTTCCACCAGAGGTTTATCTTCGGGCTCATAGCGAATGAATTTTACATCGTTACTTGATGCTTCCCGGTAATAATCTTCTTTAAACCCGTATGTTCTTATATCCCGAAAGAGAATGTAGATATCCATATTGGGGTTTATCTCTCTCAGTTTCAAGGCGTTCTTTACGGACTCGCTGCAACATATCCGGCTGCAGTAATTTCTGTCTTCATTTCTGCAGCCGACACACTGGATCATGACTAGGCTCCCGGAGTTAATCAGCCGTTCATCTCCTTTGGCGATTCGCTCCTCCAGCTCCAGGTGGGTCAAAACCCGATCATCTTCTCCGTAAAGATATTCGGTGGGTTTATATACGTCGGCACCGATGGCGATGAGGGCTGCGCCGTGTTTTATCTCATTGATCCCTCTTTCAGATTTTACCTTGGTTACGAAATTTCCCACATAACCGGTCGCCTCTAAGATGGTCGCGTCGGTATAGACATGGATCAAGGGGTCCTGATAAACCTGGCGGATGATGTCACTCAGATATGCTTGAACATCCAGCCCTTCCAGAGTGTAATGAATCTTTCGGGCTATCCCCCCCAGGTCGGTAGCCTTCTCCACCAGATGAACCTCATGTCCCTGGCGGGCTATGCTTAGGGCGCTGGTCATGCCGGCCAGGCCGCCTCCGACCACTAAGGCCATCGGGTTGACGGGCAGATCAAATTCCTGTAACGGCTCCAAATGGCAGGCCCGGGCCACAGACATCCTGATTATATCCTGTGCCTTCTGGGTGGCTTCTTCCTTTTCTTTGGAGTGGACCCAGGAGTTATGCTCCCTGATATTAGCCATTTCACAGAAATATTGATTAATTCCCGCCTCCCGCAGGGTGTCGCGGAATAACGGCTCCAGGGTCCGGGGCGAGCAGGCCGCGATAACCACTCGATTGAGCCCTTTTTCCCTTGTGATGTCGGTTATTTGTTTGGCGGAATTAGTCGCACATGAAAATAGTTGTTCCTGAGCGTAGACGACATTAGGTAAGGTTAAAGCATATTCAACTGTGTCCGGAACATTGACTATCCTGCCGATATTGGCCCCACAATGACAGACGAAGACGCCGATCCTCGGCTTCTCTTGGGAAACATCCCTTTCCAGCGGATAGATTCTTTCTTTGGTCAGCTTCCCCCGCCGGAAGTCAAGGATTTCACCGCACTGGGCCCCGGCTCCGCTGGCGCTAAAGACCGATTCGGGAATATCGATGGGACCCTGGAAACCTCCGCTGACAAAGATTCCCCGCCTGTTGGTCTCCATGGGATTGACGGGATTGATCTTACAAAAATTATGATAATTTAGTTCGATTCCATATTTAGCCGACAGCTCCCGATAGCCGGCCGGAGGATTCAATCCGACGGATAAGACGACCATATCGAATTCTTCCTCTTTTACTCCTTCATCGGGTGTGGCATAGCGGATGGTGACATTCTTGGTTTCCGGGTTCCCTTTTTCTATTG
>JADFYC010000549.1:0-444 GCA_015233295.1 Deltaproteobacteria bacterium
CCTTAATTCGGGTCGCCAGATAGGCCCCCCCCGTGCGAATCCCAACCAGAACGATCCCTGAGATATCCTTATAATTGGCTACGATATTGGCGGCCAACTTGGCAATGGCCAGATCCATTTCAGGTTTTTCCATGATGATTTCAATATGCATGTCAGTCATAAACCAATTTCCCGACCCAGAGGTAGTATCATAAAAAAATCCCTAAATAACATAAGACTTTTTCAAGGTCAAGATTTTTCGGGGTTTCTCTCAGGAATAAGCTCCGGAACTAACGCCCCAGGCCCACCAGACGGTAGAATAAATCGAAATCAAAGTGTTTTCCCACCAGCCAGATGCCGCGGTCCACCTTTTCTTTTTCCCTCAGTTGTAACCGGGATGAAAAATTATCCACTCGCCGGGCCACGGTATAAGTGTCGTCTCTGGTCAAGATAATGGGCACCCCT
>JADFYC010000549.1:535-2239 GCA_015233295.1 Deltaproteobacteria bacterium
CAGGATATCGGTCCGATCCCCACCGACGATCACCCCGGCGTTTTTAATCCTGTTCATATACTTTCGGGCGTGATCCACCTGCATGCCGCCGATGACAAAATTCTCCACCAACTGGTGAAGGCACTCCTGACAGGTTAAGACGGTCCCGCCCAGGATGGAATTGAGTTCGCTAACCGAAATAGACCGGATGATCGAGTCTTCCGGCAAAACTCCCAGGACTTCAATGCCGCGCCGGTTAAGGAAGGGAATGACCAGGTCCTTTACCTCCTCGACACATACATCATTCACCCGATTAATCACCACACCCAAGAGATTATCTCCCAGCCGTTCCTTTATCTCCAAGAAACGGTCAATCACAAATTCGTTAGTGTACCGGTCGATGATGATCACTTTAACTCCATATTCATTGATCATCCCTATGCTTTGGGTGCCCAGCAGGCCCCCGGAGTAAATGCTTCCCCCGGCGGTCATCATCAGAATATCTTTATCTTTCTGCAAGGCTTCATAGGTGGCGAGGATCCTATCCTTAAATGCCCCCGTCTCACCCTGCAGCACCCTGGTTAAGAGATCATGAGTGACAACCACCGGGCATAGGGATGCGAGTGGTTGATTCAATTCCAGAAAGCGATAGATGGTCCAGGCGTCTTGATCGGTCAACACCTCCTGCACCTTGACGGGATGAATTCCCACCGGTTTAAAGAAGGATAGACGATATCCATCATCCTTAAACCGCTTCCCCAAGCCCAGAGTCAGGATGTCTTTTCCCGCATCTTCAATGGTGGAACCAATAAATATAGCCGTCATGATCTCCTCCGTACAGGTAGGTGATGTGTATATTCTAGGATTAGGATACTAAAAATCGGACTGCCGGTTCTGGACATCCGAACAGTCAAATGCCGTTTTCAAAGTGGGAGGCCGAGTGATCTCTGGACGTGCCGCCCGGTGGTCCGATGATCAGTGATTTTGTCTTGCCCTCTCGGGTCGCTGATCTCCTCGAGGATGAGTCTGAACATCCCTTCGTCTGCGGTGACGGGTATCAGCCGACCTAATTCTTCGGCCATGGCCCGGTTGGTGGTGTCGTCTTCGGGTAGGTCCAACACAAATACTTGCCGGCCTAGTCTCTGAGCACATGCAGCGGCCTGCCACGTGCCGCTGTTGGTTTGGCGTCCTTGCCGCAAGATACTCTTGGGACCGGCATGAATGACTAGAACAAAATCAGCCAATCCGGCGATGAGGCGATTTCTCATGATGGCGAAACCCGCCTGCCAGGGCGCTCTCGGATGCACCTCTGAGATAAACAGCACCTGGCCGGAAGTTATTGATCCGGAATGCCGTCCTAGTGCCTCAAGACTTGATTTATCCAGTAATCCATGGGGCAACACGGCGATGGTGGCGCCGCCGCCGACCAGGCTCCCATTAAATGCGCCCCGGTCAATTCCCCGGGCATATCCACTAACCACCACATAGCCCGTCCCGGCAAAAAAAGCAGCCGCATGGCCGGCCAAAGCCAGGGTAAAGGGGGTCGCATCCCTGGCCCCGATAATGGCCACGGTTCGCTCGGCACTCATGAGAGACGGGTTACCTGCGGCGTACAGTAAAAGCGGCGCCTGGTCTTTCAATGAAGCTCGAAGCCTTTCAGGGTACCGGGTATCCCTTTCTATAACAAGCGAAATTCCCCGGTGACCCAGGTCCCGAAGCACCAGG
>JADFYC010000054.1 GCA_015233295.1 Deltaproteobacteria bacterium
AGTCCATGTCAGACTTACCTGATGTGAATCAGCGTTTATTTTTGCATGAACGGCCTTCTCCAGAATCCAGTCAACCCCTAGCTCGGCTAATCCGGACTGATAGATGGCCACCCCAGCCGCCAAGACTGCTCCCGCGGCGATGAACAGGATAGCCGTTTTCTTGAATCGTCTGGTGAAGTGGAGCCGCATCTTTTCCGACCTCGCAGGAGATTTCTTTAGATCTGAGCCGAGCAACTGAAAACAACCGGCCGTTTACTAATTTTGTCTGCGTTCTAGCGATTATGAAATGCTGGAATTCGACATCGGATTATTGTTGCACTGGCTGCCATGGGGTAGGTGATCTGAGCGAGGACATTATCGCATTGCACAGGGAAAGTCAAATTATGGGTCGGGTATAGGCAAATAGCCCTGCGGCACAATGGGTTATCTCGGACGGACGAGGATTGTGAGTCACTTTTGGGGAACTCTATTCGGTGAGCTGTCTGATGTTTGTTTCACTTTTTAGGAACATGACTGGTGTGTTCATTTTGGAAAGCTGTTTTTGGGACCTCCTCTCGGCAACTCTGAAGTGGTATGAAAAACAGTAACTACGAAATCGAGCTGTCTTTTCTTTATGGGGTTGCTTCAATGACCCGAATGAATTTCAAGCATTTTGGTTGACCTGCTGTTAATAATTATTTATAGTCAAAGCTTGAATAGAAGTATAACGATCATCTTAAGGTAGGGGTCAGCAGTCATGAAAAATTTTACGAAAGAAGTGCTCTTTTCAAAGGATGCCATCCTGGGCCGAGTCAAAGGACTGGCTGAGGATATCCGCCGGGATTATTACGGAAAAGACCTGCTGCTCATCGGTGTGCTCAACGGTGTCTTCATGTTTTTTTCCGACCTGGTAAAATACCTGGATATGCCAGTGAAAGTAGATTTCGTCCGGCTGGCCAGCTATGGCTCGGGGGCAAAATCCTCGGGCGATGTCAGGGTGCTCAAAGGGATCGAAATGTCTGTAACTGGGAGAGACGTTCTGGTGGTGGAAGACATCGTGGACACCGGCTACACGGTGGATGTCCTGATCAAGATGATCAAGGCGAAAAATGCCAATTCAATCAAAGTGTGCGCCTTGATCGACAAGGCGGAGAGACGGATGGTTGATGTTCCCATAGATTATACCGGTTTTGCCGTTGAAAAAGGCTTCGTGGTCGGCTACGGCCTTGACTATGATGAACAATTCCGCTATTTCCAGGAGATCTATACTCTCCATGAGACCGGTGTATAGACCGGCAGATACTGTAGTCAAGTGAAGATTTGCGGGTTGGAAGTATTTTGTCCTATGACGGTTTACGCCTTATCATCGTTTCTCGTGGCCGCGCCGTCCGGCCCATTTTTTGGACGCTTGGGGTGAGGGAATGGAGCATGGTTGTTCAATGCCCGAGTTGTGACACCAGATACAAAATCGATGATGCGAAGCTTAAGGAAGGTGGTACAAAGCTCCGCTGTTCCAATTGTAATCACATGTTTACTTTTAAAAAGGAGACTCTTGCCGCTGCTCGATCGGCTGCACCGCCTCCCCCTCCGCCGTCCTCCAAATCCAAATACCCGGAACCGTCACCGCGTAAGGAGCGATCCTCCATCTTTGATGATGACGATCTGGCTTTGGGGAAGGATGATTGGCCGCCCCGTGACTATCGTCCGGGCGCCAGTCGCGGCGACAATTTATCAAAGTCGGAATCAGTTCTGGAAAGGGAGCTGGACAAAGAATTGTTCGGCCCTGGTGAAGACGATGAATATCTAGACCGAAACAGGGATTACCTGGAAAAAAACATCGATGAAGAAATAGATGATTTTCCGCCCGTTCCACGAAAAAAGAAAACATCCCCATTAAGAAAAATAATGCTGTGGGTCGGCGTTGGGGTGGTGATCATGTTTCTCGGCGCCCTGGGCACTTTTTTTTATCTTACCGGAAAAGTTCCAGGAAAGAACAGCCCTGGGTTTCTGGCCAAGAGTGCCCCGTCTGAAACTGAACTGGTCAAGAATATCAGCATAGTTGATACCAAAGAGCGGACGATAACCAATAAGAGCGCCGGGTCCCTGTTCGTCATTGAGGGCCGCGTCAGTAATGGGACCAAGGTCTCCCTAAACTATATCAGAGTAAAAGGCATCTTATTCGACAAGAGCGCCGTCCAGGTGGATGCTAAAGAAGTCTATGCCGGTAACAAGCTCGGTGACGAAGCACTGGCCTCGATGCCTCTCAAAGACATCATCGACACCTTGAACCGGAAAGAGGGCGAGAATAAAGTAAACACCGACGTCAAAATTCAGGCCGATATCCCGTTTCAGATAGTTTTTGCCAAGGATATAAGTGGATTATCTGAATATCGGGTGGAAGTTATATCCGCCCTACCGGCAGGGAAATAGGAGACTGGTTGCTGGTTTCAAGTTGTGTATCTGGTGGTTTGTTTTAGTGTCAAAAGCTTGAAATGCGCTGGTGGTTAGTTATAGACCCGGTTGAATTTTTATGTAGTTCTTTCTTGGTAATAGAATATATTGCCATATCGATATGTTAGTCATGGTGATTTGATGAGGAGATATCTATGAAATTTAGTAAGATAAAGACATATCTAATGATCGGAGTGTGTTTTTTACTGACTATCCAACTGCTCGCTTGCGGCGTATTGATAGACGATAACCAGATGGCGCCGCCACCACCGCCGGTTCCGCGATTCAAGCTGAATAAGGTGGCGGTGTTGCCCTTCGAAATCCCTTTTCAGGCCGACAACCCGCCTAGAACGGCGCGATGCCCCATCAGCGGGACATTGTTCACCCCCGGCCCAGTCAAGCCCGGACAGGCTGTTGTTATGAGCAATTCCCTGATGAGCCGCCTGGCCGGCCGAACAGCCTATCAGATCATCCCACCCGAACATGTCGAAGGCATCAAAGCTGGAATTATGTCCTACGAGGCTAAGACTTCACCCCTGGTCCTGGTCCAAGAAGTCGGTAAGGCCCTGAATGCGGATGCCGTGTTGGTGTGTTATCTTTTTAGATTTCAAGAACGAGTGGGGACTACCCTGGCAGCGGAGAGTCCCGCGTCAGTGGCTTTTATCTTGAACATGGTCAGGACGTCCAATGGTGAGATCATCTGGCAGCGGGTGTTTGATGAGACGCAGCAGTCTTTATCCGAAAATGTTTTAAATCTTCAAGCATTTTTTCAGCGTGGGGTGAAGTGGTTGACGGCTGAGGAGCTGGCCCAGGCCGGACTTGACCATACTTTGAAGAACCTGCCCCAATAGCCTGTAGAGCTTCCGCCCCCGGCGGGTTGAGAAAAATCACATGGTCGATGGACATACCGGGCTCGTTGACATTCTGTCGGAAGTAAGAGCGCAATTGTGGTCGATGAGGGAACTCGGGCTGGATCGGCTGGCCCTTAAGGTGCCGGCTCCCCCGAAGCAAGCCCAACATTCCCCATTCAATGGGCCGCGAGATCGCCACATCCTCGCCAAGGAGGAGCTTCAGCCTATAATTAAGCCCGCCCCTCGCACCAGGCCTGCGGTGGCTGTAACTCAGGCAGCCGGTTTTCATTTGCCTGAGGTCGGTAATGCCTCATTGGAGGATATCCGGCAGGAGCTGGGCGATTGTAAGCGTTGCGGGCTTTGTCAGGAGAGGACAAATATTGTTTTTGGTGAGGGGCATGACCGGGCCCGATTGGTTTTCGTTGGAGAATGGCCTGGCCAGGATGAAGACATGTCCGGTCGACCCCTGGCCGGCACTACTCCGGGTTCGGCCGGGGAGATGTTCACCAATATTCTAAAGGCAATTAATATCAGCCGTCAGGAAGTCTATCTGACCAGCGTCGTTAAGTGCCGACCCCTCGCAAACCAGAGGCCGGATAAGGAAGAAATAGTCACCTGCCGTCCTTTTTTGGAAAAACAGTTGGCCGTGATCAAGCCTCAAATAGTTTGCGCCCTGGGACAACTGGCCGCCCAAGTGTTACTAAACAGCTCCGGGCGGCTAACTCAACTCCGAAGCAAATTTTATCAGGTTGGGCCCTTTCAAGTTCTCCCCACCTATCATCCTGCTTATCTTCTAACCAATCCCAAGTTGAAAAGGCCGGTCTGGGAAGACGTCCAACTCCTGGTCAGGGTGTATGATTCAAAATCCTGATTAGTTTCCGGCGAGCAGGGACAGAACCAGGTCTGCCGCTCTATTGGACGCGCCGCTTTGACCCAGCGCCGCTCTTACTTCGGCCAGGCCATCCAACATCCGACGACGCTTAACGGGATCATGGAGCAAGGAGAGGGCCTCGGCCGCCAATCGGTCTGGGGTGGCCTGTTCTTGGATCAACTCTTCCACCACCTTGTGACCAGCGACAAGATTGACCAGACTGATGAAATCAACCTTAATGACGCTGCGGCCGATCAGGTAGTTGAGTTTTGTCACCCGATATGTCACCACCAGGGGACACCCGGCCAGGGCCGTCTCCAGAGTCGCGGTACCGGACGCGACCAGGGCGACATTGGATACGGCAGTTACCTGAAAAGCCTGCATGGTCGTAACCAGCATCTGGACGGAGGGCATTTTTTGGACCATGTCCTGGATGGATTGACTATTCAGGGTCGGGGCCACGGGCAGGACAAACTGAAGTTCCGGTTGCCTTTTGGCCATGATGGCCGCGGCTTCCAACATCGCCGGCAAAATCAGCGACACCTCACCTCGCCGACTGCCGGGCAACAGGGCAACCAACGGACGGGACGGGTCTAAACCCAATGCGGTGGTAACTGTCGATTTTTCGGGTGGCTCACCCAATGCGTCCAGGAGGGGGTGGCCGACAAACGTGGCCGGGACGCCGGCCCGGGAGTAAAATGCCGGCTCAAAAGGCAGGATGACGGCCAGGTGATCCACCAGTCGGGCGATAGTTCTGACTCGGCCGCGGCGCCACGCCCAGACCTGGGGACTGATATAGTAAAAAACCTTGATGCCCCGTGCTTTGGCGGCCCGGGCCAGGGCCAGGTTGAAGTCGGGAAAGTCGATCAAAATTAACAAATCCGGCCGCGGCGTTGAATCCATTCGCCGGATCATGCGCTTAAATATTTTATACAGGGAGGCCGCCTTAGGGAATATCTCCTGGAAACCCATCACAGCCAAATTGTGCGTCTGGGCTACGAGACGGACTCCGACTGAGGCCAACTGGGTCCCGCCAATACCTTCGAAAGAAAGGTCCTCCCGACATTTAGTCCGGATAGACTTGACTAGGTTGGCGCCGTGGAGGTCTCCGGAGGCTTCCCCGGCCACGATTAAGATTCTCTTCATAGATATTATCCTTAACTTTTGTTCGCCTGAAATCGAAAACCCTTCATTTTTCCTTTTGAAATTCAAATACAGGCCCCCGTCGGAGCATCTACCCAAGTAGCCCGTCTCAAAAAGACTCCAATCCTATTTGTTCTTCTTAAAGGCTATAGCACAATCCAATCCGGAGGGCAACCCGGCAGTCGTGTTTGAGATGGGTCCCGTGATGCGACTCATTGTCTGAACTTTGGTTACGGTGGTTGACTGATTGTCATGAGCGCGTGTGGAAGTTTATCCCAGCAGGTATCCTGCATCATTATGTCCATCATTTAATCAACGTAATCGCCGTTCAGCCCTGGTCGGTCCAAAGGTTGGTGGCTGGCGAAATAAATTGACATTAGCTGATTTGCGAGATATGTGATATAATAATAGGAAGAAATTTGATAACGACTTGTCAGTGCCGTGGCATCAAGACTTACCCTGAGGATACTCAACATCAATTGAATAAGTTAGCCCACGTCAGCGCCGCGCCACGATCGGCCGGCCCGAAAAGAGCCGATTATGACGGCTCAAAATAAGTATTTCCTCATTGCCATATGGACCCGGAGGAAAGCCGCTATGAAAAAATCAGGCACTCGCTGTTTTGCCTAGGCTTTTTATCGGCTGGTCAAAGCCGCGGGTGAGGCTATTTTGAAATTAGTGGAAGTGGCGCGTATTTTGCATATTATAATCATGTTGATCATCCTTTAGGTCGGTTAACCCCGGTAGGCATTATTTTCCTGCTCCCGACTAGAGGTTATTGGTGGCGGAAACGGTCGGGATCAAGGTTCCGGATTGGTGCAAGTTAAGGTAGTGCGGCAACCCGTCTGTAATTAAGGCAAAAGCGGCGGAGTGGCGGCGAGATTTGGGAAGACCTCATCGGCAGGTGACGCAATTTTGGCGGTTGGCATTAAACTTGCTTCATATCGAGTAACCGAGTAGCCGTTGGAAATGGCATTATCGTTGAAGCAGCAACAAAAACCATACGGCAGCAAGTTTTGTCTTCAACTCGGCTAAAGTTTATGTTATCTCTTGCCGATAAAGATAGCAAACATGAGGTAAAGGAGATTATCCAATGCAGATTAATGGACCAAAATCTCTAGACGTTCAACAGACCAATCTTGCGCCGGCGGCTGATGAGTTGGATAAAAAACTCAGAGGCAAAAAGGCGGGGGTGCAGTCTGGAGGCACGGAGACCGTCCATCTTTCCTCAAGGGCAAGAGATATCAATAAAGTTAGAGACACCTTAAAGACCGTTCCGGATGTCCGGACGGATGTGGTGGCTCGGCTAAAGGATTCTATTGCCCAAGGACCCTATCAGGTTTCCGGGGAAAAGGTGGCGGAAAAAATGATCACCGAACACCTCGCCGACCTCATGGCGTAAGGTAAGTCATTTTTTTTGGCTGCTACCTTGCCCGTGGGCGGAGGTAGGTGATCAAAGTGAAATCCGTGATGATTGATCTCCAGGAAATTATTTCCGAGGAGATAAGACTCAATCGGACCCTCTTGTCGGCGTTAGCCGATGAAAAAGAAGCCATCGCGGCCTTCTCTTTAGAAGGTATCAACCGAGCCACGGCTATAAAAGAGGGTATCGTAAGCGACATCCACTCCTTAGAAGAGCGGCGCCAGTCACTGGTGTCGCGCCTAGCCGAGCGACTCCAGCTTGACCCGGGACAGTTAACCCTGGCCAGGCTGGCGCGACTTGTCAAAAAACCGTATGCGGATGAACTGGAAAAAAGCCTGCGCGATCTGCGGGAACTGGTTCGCCAAATAGACGAGGCCAACCGGGAAAACGCGTATTATATCCAGTTCACCCTAGGGTTCATCTCCGACTCCATTTCCTTGATCCAAAGCACGGTCACCCCGCTCGCGACTTACAGCGCCGGAGGTAAAGTGTCTCACTTGAAACTGAGCGGTCGTATGCTCAGAAGAGAGGTGTGACATGGCCAATATGTACTCTATCCTGAATATCGCCCAGAATGCCCTGTTCACCCAGCAGACCGCGTTACAGGTCACCGGACACAACATCGCCAATGTTAATACTCCGGGTTTCTCCCGGCAACGGGCGACTCTTCAGACTACTATTCCGGATACCTCTTCGGTTGGACCATTGGGGTCCGGAGTACAGGCCTATAACGTCGAACGGGTGATGGATCAGTTCATCGATAAACAAATTTATCAGCAGACCAGTCAGCACTCCCTTTTTGACTCGAAGAGCACCTCTTTTACTCAACTGGATACCATCTTCAATGAACAAAGCGGCCAAGGGTTGAATCAGGCCATGACCGATTTCTGGAACTCCTGGCAGGACCTGACCAATAATCCGGGCGGGACGTCGGAAAGAACCGTCCTCCAGACCAAGAGCAGCGCCCTGGCCACCGCCTTTCAAACGACTTATCTGAGCTTAGAGCAACAAAGGGTTGATTCCGAGAATCGGATTAAACAAACGGCCTCTGAGGTTAATAGTATCGGCAAACAACTGGCTGACTTGAATTTAAAAATCGTGCAGACTGAAAGCGGCGGACATGACGCCAACGATCTTCGCGATCAGCAGACGGATTTGCTTAATCAATTGGCTGAGAAGATTGATTTTACGGCCTTTGAAGACAAGGACAAACAATTGACCGTGTTGGTCTCCGGTGATGCCCCGCTGGTGTCCAAAAGCACCACCTGGCAGCTTAAGACTCAAGCTGACCCGAATAACAACAATTTTTCCAAATTATTCATTACGGATAATAGCGGTACCCAGTTTGACATCACCAAGAAAGTTACCGGCGGGGCCCTAAAGGGATACCTGGATTCGAGAGATGTGGACGTCCCGCAGGCGATGGATATGCTGGACCAATCGGCTGCGTCCATGATTAATGAAGTCAACCGGCTTCACGTGGACGGCTACGGTCTGGACGGATCGACTAATAACAAGTTTTTCAATACCATCACGCCGATGGCCAGTCCGGAGCAAAAAAATCAGGGCGGAGCGATGATCGCCAATGCCGCCGTACAGGACGTTCGGAAGGTCACCAACGACGATTTTCAGGTTCAGTTTGTCACCGCCGATAAATTTGATATTTATGATACTACAAAATCGGAATATCGTTATGACATTGGAGCGCAAAACGATGGGCTCGTATTTAACGAAGGTTCCGCAGCAATTAAGATCACCTTAGATCACGGGACATACAACGGGCAAGATCTGGCTAAGGAAATTGAGACGCAATTAAATAACAATTCGCCGAACAAGCAGACCTATCAGGTGAGTTATGATGCCGCCACCCGGCACTTTACCTTATCCAGCGACAAGCAAAATCAACAAAACCTGGTCCTCGGAATGGGCAACGACGCGTCGACCGCAGGGAGTATCTTGGGGTTCGAGAACAGCTCGGATGTCACGGTGGCGCCAGGTTCTTCCGCCGACAGCCCTAAGATAGCCGGGCATTACGACTACAGTTCCGGTGATCCCATAAACTTTGACGGCATTAGCGTGGTGGTTAAAAATGATACCAATCCTCCCTTAGGTGGCGACGTGTTTGATGTAAGTGGGACTAAGGAAGCCGCCAAATACATGGCCTTAGATGATAGTATCGCTGCGGACGCTAATAAAATCGCGGCCGCTTCCCCGGATCCGAGTCAACTGCCCCCGGATTTGACGACGTTACAGGGTGATGGGAATAATGCCAGCAAAAGATCTCAGTTACAGGACAAATACTTGATGGCCCAAGGGACCCAGACCATTGCCGCCTTTTATAATGGACTGGTCTCTAAGGTCGGGGCCATGGTTCAACAAAATACTAGTCAAGCCAGTCAAACTAATTTTGTCTTGACCCAATTGCAACAGCAGCGTGAATCTGTCTCGGGCGTAAATTTAGATGAAGAAATGACCAACTTGATGAAGTTTCAGCAAGCCTATAATGCCTCGGCCAAGATGATCACGACAGTTGGTGCGATGCTGGATACGTTACTTAAAATGTAAATCGGCCGCAAAAAACGATGCGACTGGATTTTTCACACCAAACAACATGCGATGTTCTGGTCAAAAAGGGGTTTGAGCCATGAGAGTAAGCACCAACATGGTTTTCAACAGCATAATCGACAACCTGATGGTCGGGTCTAAACAACTTCTGGATAAGCAAGAGGTCATCAATACCAACAAACGCATCAATCGACCTTCAGATGACCCCGTAGGTATGGCCCAGACCCTGAACTACAATCAGGTCATTTCCAGCTCTGTCCAATATCAGCGCAATATTACTCAAGCCAGCTCCTGGCTTAATCAGAGCGATACCTCATTCCAGAACATGACCCAGGAGTTGCAACTGGCCCAGACCATCGCCATCAATCAATCCAATGATACGGCCAGTGCGGACAGTCGGGCCGCTTCGGTCGATGAAGTAAATGGGGTGATCAATTCCATCAATGATTTGATCAACGGTAAATTGGGTGATCGGTATTTGTTCAGTGGAAAAAGCGTCAAGACAGCAGCCTACAGTGTTTATAACAAGGGCATGGAGTATAATGGCGACTTGGGAAATCTGGACATCAACATTTCATCGAATATCAAGACCACGGTCAACACCCCGGGAGCCCATGCTTTCCCTACTTCGGTGACGGATTTGGGCGAGGCGGCTAACTTGTCTCCGGATGTGGTGCCGGTTACGCGCGGCTTTGGAAGTTCTCTCTCAGCCGTGGACTCAGGTTTTGATTTTGTTACCGGGAACAATGATCAGATGGTGTTCACTGAGACTATCGCCCGTCAAGGGGCTAGTCCGACACGTGTTTTCCAACATACTGTCAGCTTGACTGATCCGGCCCTGGGTGGGACCCTGGTGTCCGGCCAAACTTATGACGGCAAGGCCGTGGGCGATGCCCTGACCAGGTCTTTGAACAGCACCAACACGAGCAGCAATACCTACCAGGTCACTTACGACAAGGCCTCCAGTCTGTTTACTATTACCAACAACGCCGGGAACCGCGATCAGATGACCCTGGACTGGTCGGATCCCAACAATACCTCCAAGAATACCCTGGGGTTTACCACGGCGGCTGATCAGGTCCTAAATCCAGGAGGGTCGGACACTGCGGACTCAATCCGGGCCTTTAACGTCATGGGCGGGGTGAATGACACCTTTTTTGCGGATATTGATGGTTCCGGCGCCCACACCGTGGCCATCGCCGCGGGTAATTACATGGCTCCGGAACTGGCCCAGGAGATGAAAACTGAGATCAACGCCGCCATGGCCGGGGCCGGGAAGCCAGGCAGGGTGGATGTAACCTATCGGGCTGACACCGGATTATTCGATGTCCAGTCTCTCAGCCTGGGTGCCGGCTCAAACGTGGTCCTAAGCCCGGCCGGCAGCAAATTCCTGGGGATGGTCAATATGCCTCCGATCAGCACCGCCGGATTGGGCGGGACGGCCTTGTCGCTGCTCAACCAGGGCGCCGGGGTTCAGCCCGGGATGATCAAGATTACCGACAAAAGTGGGGACAGCCGGACGTTGGATGTCACCGGTCTCAAAACCCTGCAGGACGTGGTCGATGGGATCAATAATCTGTATCAGGGAGCCGGCCCTGGCCAGTTTTCTATTCAGGCGGAATATAATCAGGGCTACACCGGAGTTAACCTGGTGGATGCCTCAACCGCCAACGGGATGATCAAGACGGACGAGGCTACGGGCCAGTTTGCTTTTGTGAATGATCCATCCGGTCACAATGATCAGATCGTTTTTAATGACGGCGCTTCCCATACTATAAATCTGGTCGCCGGGGGGTGGCTCAAGGACAATGATTTGAACACCGGAGCCGGCGTGGCTACGGCTATACAAAATGCCATGAATTCAGTCAACCCGGCTTCCCAGTACAACGTCTCCTATGACGAATTCACCAGCCGCTTTACCGTCGCGGCCAATGCCGGCAACCCCCACACCGTGTCTATTGACTGGCAGAGTTCTACAGCCGGCAATATCCTGGGGTTTGCCGGTCCTACAGATACAATTCCAGCCGGGTCGGGCGTGACCGGCCAGAACAACGCCCTGGCCAAAGGACCGTCCACTACCGCCCATGACCTGGGTATCTTTGGATTGAGTAGTCCCGCGACCGCAGGAACCGCCAAGATTATGGGAAACGATCTCCAGGCCGCAGTGGATCGGAATACCCCCTTAGCCGTGCTTTTAGGTGGGGCTCCGCCCAATTATGGCACTATTCGGATCACCAATGGCAACAAAACGACGGATTTGGATTTGTCCAAGCTACGTCAGGCCGGCTCCGCCTTCATCAGTTCAGACAACGGAGTTAACAGTGACTTTATCTTCGCAGCAGGTCAGAATGACGTCATCAGATGGGATCCAGGCACCGGCGGCGGCCCGGTTAATCTCTCGTTGATCATCGATGGCGGTCTATCCGCCAACACCTATCACACCGGGGATGAAGTGGCTCAGGCCCTCCAGCAAGGCCTCAACAACACCTCAGGCGGCCGTACTTTTACCGTGAGCTATGACAAGTTAAATAGCAAATTCAATATACTGGCTAATGACGGAGCCACTAATTGTCAGTTCCTCTGGAGTGACCTACAATCCACGGCCGGCAGTTCCCTGGGGTTTGCGTCCAACACCGTAGTGGCCCCCCACGCTACCGATACCAGCCAGGTGCCGGTGGCCTTTAACGTCGTCAAGGGGTTAAATGATACCTTTCAGATCAGTGTCGATGGCGGCGCCTCAGCCCATACCGTAACGGTAAATGTTCCTTCCGGCGGCGGCGGCACAGGCTACACGGGAGATGGATTGGCTCAACTGGTCAACAACACCCTGAGTGCGGCGGTTCCACCTATCCCGGCCAAGGTAAATTATGATCACAATGTCTTTACCTTTGCGGCTGGGTCCCAAGGGCATTTGTCGCAACTAAGCCTGGCGGCCGGGACGGCCAATAGCCTGTTAGCCGGGATGCAAATCAACACCACCTTGCCGGTGGCTAATTTTAAAACATCTTACGGCACTGAACGGGGTACGGTGGGTGATCTGATTGATGCCCTAAACGGCGCCAATATGAACCTGGCTGCGTCAATTAATCCTGACCAGGCGGGAGTGCAGGTAGTCTCAACGCTCAAAGGGACGATCTTGACCATAGCCGACATCAACGGCGGTAATACGGCTACCCAACTGGGGATTGCCGGGTTGCGGGATGTTCTGACCACCCCGGTCAAGCCCTTGGGCGATGGTTCCGATTTGTCACCTGGAATTAGTCTCGATGGCGCCGGTTCGGTCAACTCTTCGCAGCCGATAACCCAGTTTCAGATCGTGGGTGGTCAGGCCCCTCAGATAAACTCGGCCGTCACCACCGATTCCAATTTTGTCTTTACCGCCGGAGCAAACGACAGTATTAGCTGGGATCCCGATGGGGCAGGCCCTGCGGCGGCGACGGTAGTGTCTTTGATCACCGATGGCGGGTTGACGTCCGGTCAGGCTTATTCGGGACAAGATGTGGCTGCAGCCTTAAAGAAAGCCTTGGAAAGCACCGCGACCGGCAATGATACTTACGATGTTCAATATGATTTGTCCCAGAATAAATTTAACGTCACCAATACCGCTGGGAACTCCAATCCAATCTCGATTAATTGGACCAACGCCGGTTCCACCGCGGCCAACGTGCTGGGGTTTGCCACGGATAGTAATCTTGCCGTCGGTCAGCAGGCCACGGCGGATGCGGCTCGGGCGTTCAATATCATTGCCGGAACCAATGATCAGTTTCAGATTACATCCAATCCGCCCGGCGGGCCGGCCTTGTCCATTACCGTTCCGGCCGGAAACTATACCGGCGGGAAACTGGTTACGGCCATTCAAGCCGGACTGGACACCGGATTCGGTGGCCGACAGGTATCCGTGGCATTCACCGGGGCGGGGTTCAATTTCATAAACCAGGATACCGGCAATGCCTCAACCCTCAACTTGAGCAGTCCGGCCGGTAACACTCTGTTGGGCTCTTTGGGTCTTCCAGCCGGCAACTATAACGCCACCGGCTCCGGATCAGGCATGGCCAACAACGTCCTTTACCTGTCCGAAGATAACGGAGTTCGGGGCATTTCGGTCAACATTCCGGCCGGAAACTACACCAACTGGCAGTTGGCCAATACGATTCAAAAACAGCTCGATGGAGCCAATTCCCCGTTAAAGGGTACATACACCGTAGCGGTGGATGATCCTACCGGAACCTTTAGTATTAACGAAACCACGGGACAACATACCTTTGCCCTGGATAAATCCCGCGGCACGGCAGATGAAACGCTGGGCTTTACAGCCAACCAGGCCGGTTACGGGAGTGTCCGAAAGTCAGATACGCCGGCCTACTTCTCCATGACAGTCCCGGCCAACAGTTCTTTCCTCTTGACTGTGGACGGAATAAATTCCGATCCCATTAAGATCGATCCGGGGCGCTATGATTCCAATGCCCTGATGCGAGAGATCTACAGTAAAATTAACGGCGATCCCGGGGCAGTGCCGCCCATCCCCGGGGACCCGAAATTAGCGCCGTTGAATAATGTTCAGGTGAATTATGATCCCAAAGTAGGATTTGTTCTTAAGTCCGGTACCAGCGGCCATAACTCCACGATCACTGTGGCCCCGGACAATATTACCCCTGGGGCGGCGGATTTCTTGCAGACTATCTCTCTAGATTCCAGCACCGCCCGGCATGGGGTTGATTCTACCCGGCTGGCGGATCTTAATTCCGGAGCGGGAGTGGGCCCAGGGAAGGTGGCTTTTACGGACATGAGCGGTGATACGGCTACGATTGATTTCAGCCAGGCCGTGACGGTTCAGGACGTGGTTAACGCTATCAACAATTATGGAGAGATCCATGCCGGCTCAAATTTTTCTCTTAAAGCGTCTCTGTCTGGAAATAACAAGAACCTGGTGCTGACCGATGCCCAACCAGCAGCCAAAGGGGTGATTCAGGTCCAAGAAGGGTCGGCCGGCACCCAAACGGCTAAGGACTTAGGGTTATTGGGCGTAAGTAACGAAGGTGTGGCCACCTACACCGGAACTGATTTG
>JADFYC010000550.1 GCA_015233295.1 Deltaproteobacteria bacterium
CTGGAAACCTGAACCCGCTCTCGGAGGTATTGACAGACCACCTCGATCAACTTGTCTTTTCTGATCGGCTTACTTAAATGGTCGCTGTATCCGGCTTCCAGGCTTTTCTTGACATCTTCGGCAAAGGCATGGGCCGTCAGAGCAATAATGGGCAGGGCATCCCGCCCGGTTTCCTGTTCCCAGGCACGAATTGTCCTGGTTGCGGTGTAGCCGTCCATGATGGGCATTTGGACGTCCAGCAAGACCAGGTCGTATTGGTTACCGGCGACCATTTCGACGGCCATCTTACCGTCTTGAGCCACGTCCACCCGACAAGGAAGTTTTTTTAGAAAAGCTTGCATCAAGAATTGATTGTGAACCGAATCGTCCACCAGGAGAATTCGCCCCGGGAAGTCGGGGGTGAGGAAGGCCGGGAGATCAATACCGGCGGGTTGACCGGCGCGAACGGTCATCAGCCCGGTCTGGGCAGGCCCGTCGGGCGCCACGGCTTTCGCGATGCCCGGGGGAACCTTAAACTCGGCCGTGAAGAAGAAGGTGCTTCCCTGGCCCGGTTGGCTGGACACCCAAATCCGGCCACCCATGAGTTCCACCAGTCTTTGAGAGATACTCAGACCCAGTCCGGTGCCGCCGTATTGTCGGGTGGTGGAGCCGTCAGCCTGACTGAATGACTGGAACAACTTGTCTATTTGTTCCTGGGTTAAGCCGATCCCGGTATCCTTGATGGAAAATCTTAGCGTGACCTGGTCGGTTTCTTCTTTCAACAACTCGGTATAAATTATAATTTCGCCGGATTCGGTAAACTTGACGGCGTTGTTGGCCAGATTGGTCAGCACCTGGCCCAAACGCAGTGGGTCGCCCACCAGATAATAGGGCACGTCAGGACTCGTCTTGAAGAATAACTCCAGACCTTTTTCAGAACTCTTCTGAGTGACCAGGTTGGACAGACTCTCCAAGACCTCTTCCAGATTGAAATCCACTTCTTCCAGGTCCAATTTCCCGGCTTCGATCTTGGAAAAATCGAGGATGTCGTTAATGATGCCCAGCAGGGTATTAGCGGCCATCTTAGTCTTGCGAAGATAATCCTGCTGCTTGGCGGTCAATTCCGTTTGTAAGGCCAGATGGCACATTCCGATAATGGCATTCATGGGCGTTCTGATTTCGTGGCTCATCCGGGCCAGAAATTCTCCCTTGGCTCGAGTGGCTTCCTCGGCCTTGTCCTTGGCCCGGCGAAGTTCTTCCTGGAACTGTTTGCGTTCGGTGATATCCTGCAAGGTAGCCACGTTACCTATCAGGGTACCGGTGCGGTCGTGGAACAGGGCGGCGCTGATACTGATGTCCAGGGTTTCCCCAGAGCGGGTCAAACGGCGGGTCTCAAAACTGTGAACGCTCTCCCCTCGCTTCATCCGTTCGATCATCTCCAGGGTCCCCGGCCAGCTTTCAGCCGGAACATAGTTGATTTTCTGTTCCCTTAATTCGTCCAGGGTCCACCCAAAGATTTTGGTAAAGGCCGGGTTGAGGTAACTGACTTTTCCATCAGTGTCATAAACGACCATGGGATCCGGGGCGCAACCGATAATCAACCTGATTCTTTCTTCGCTCTCGCGGAGGGCTTCTTCAGCCCGGTTGCGTTCGGTGATCTCTGCCGAGAGATGGGCATTCACCGCAGTGAGTTCTTGGGTCCGTTCCGCGACCAGTTGCTCTAAGTGATCACGGTATCGGACCAGTTCCGCTTCAGCCTGCTTGCGGGCCGTGACGTCTTTGCCCATCCCACGAAATCCAATGGCTTTGCCGACCAAATCCATGATTAACGTCACCGATGTTTCTACCCAGATTCTTTCGCCGTTTTTCTTTTTAAAGATCCAGTCAGAGCCCCGGTCCGGCTCGCCGGTCTGGTAGACCCGGGAAAAAGTCTCAGATACGTTCGCGGCCGTATCTTCGTCCATATACTGATGGAAATTAAGGCCGATCACCTCGTCGAGGGGATAGCCCAACTGCTGGGCCATGGCCTCGTTGCAGAAAGTCAGGTTGCCGGTCAGGTCCACCTCATAATAACCTTCTTCAATGCTCTGCAATATAGTTCGGTATTTTTCCTCGCTCCGGCGCAAGGCGGCTTCGGCTTTCTTCCATTCGGTAATGTCTTCATAGACTATCAGTCGATCCAGGTTTTCCATGACCTTGGGGATGAAGCGAACAGTTTTCACCGAGCCGTCCCGGCAAGTCACATCATTC
>JADFYC010000551.1 GCA_015233295.1 Deltaproteobacteria bacterium
TTCTGGGATAAATGCCGATGCGACGAGCTGCCGGCGCCGTTGGCCATGGCCGTGTTCGATACTGCGGTCAATGTGGGGGCCGCAAAAGCGGTGACGTTGTTACAAACTGAACTTAACTCCCATTCAGCCGGCAATCCCCTTCTGACCGTTGACGGCGGCATGGGCAAAAATACAATTTCGGCGGCGATCCAGGCGACCCAAAAGATCAGTCCCGACAAGTTGGCGCTGGGCTATCTGAACCGACGCTTGCGTCTCTACGGTGATCTGGCCAAAACTCCGGCCCGGGCAAAATATCTCAAGGGATGGACTAGCCGGGTGGCCGCGCTCAAGGATTTTCTCCTGACCCAGTAACCAAGAACCGGTCAAACTCAATCGAGAGAGAAAAAAAGTAGGCCCTACCGAAAGTCCGATCGACCCGATATGCCCGTTCCGCCTGGCTTGAATAACGAAAAGGGGCGGTGAGCTCCGCTTGTTTCATGCGAGATACTCACCGCCCTTTCTAATTTTGAGCACTTGTGGCCAGGTTAACGGCCAAAATCTAATTGTCCGACTGCAAGGAGCGTCAATGCACGCCTGGGAAAAATGTCCGGCTTACCCAAACAAAGACAAATAGGAGAACCACCCCTAAGCCGATGCTGATGCCAATGAGCTTTTTCTCCACAGGCA
This sequence comes from Deltaproteobacteria bacterium, assembly GCA_015233295.1. Classification (GTDB taxonomy): domain Bacteria; phylum Desulfobacterota; class JADFXK01; order JADFXK01; family JADFXK01; genus JADFXK01. Next base: position 667 of record JADFYC010000551.1, read on the forward strand.
GCAACGGCTCATACTCCATCTTCTTCATTTCTTCCTTCAAGCTTTTTTCTTCTTCAACCGCCAAGTTATGTTCTTTGGACATGACTACCTCCCTTTCTCTTATTAACCCGTCACTAAGGGTGGTTTGATACCATGGAAGAATATCCAGGAAATAAGCAGACCGACCCAGATGATGAACCCAAACAGGCACAAGAGATATACCGCCGCCAGTTTACCGAACCCTTCTTCCCAAAGCTTGCGGAAATTGGAGATGGCTCCAATGCTGAAGAAAGTTAGGACAAAGAACAACACCCGGAAAACATCCATCTGGCCTGTGGCGGCCTTAGCCACTTTAAGGGCGGCCGGTGAACTCAGGCTGATGCAGAGCATGATAATGAAGGTTAAGAAATAGCCAAGGACAAATTTGGGGAAGCGCTCCCAGATTTCAACAGCCTTAACTCTCCCGCCGCTGCATTCGATTTTGGAGCACCAGATAATGGCCAGGACGAAGGCCCAGACACCAATAAAGAAGTCGATGAAGATCTTGCTGGTCGTGGCGCTCATGATCATCCAGCCCTCTTTATATCTAATTCCCTGTAACGCCAGGGCCTTGGCCCGGACCAGGGAATCTACGATGGCCCCGCTGGCCACCGCGGCTCCATCGGTTTTAACCGCCAGGCCCATCCAGTCACCGGCCACCATAGGCTCTTGCCAGAGAAAATATTGGGCCAGGAAAGGCAGAAGAATCAACTCCACAACGGCAAAAATCACCACCAATGACGAGACCATGATAGGTACTACCGGCCGGGCGCGGATAGCCGCCCCGGTGGCGATCGCCGCGGAGACGCCGCAGATGGAGATGCCGGAGGCCAACGGCACGGCCCACTCGCGGTTAAACTTAAATACTGTCCGGGCGACAAGATAAACCACGGCCCAGTCTATCAGGTAGACCTCGACACTGGCGCAAAGCCCCCGAAACAACACGGCCGAGGCCAGTCCCATAGATTCCGCCGCCTTCGCGCCCAGGCCCGCGCCCAGGATGACAATGGCGGTCTTGATATACAATTCCGGCCGGAGGGCCTCCGATATGAACGCCGCGAACTTTGGAAAAAAGTTGCCCACAACCAGACCGGCCAGAAGAGCCACGATAAACCCCGCCTCGCCGGTAAGCTGGAGGGACCAAGTAATGTTATACTTCTGCAAGACATCCGGAGTAGCCGCAATGTGGGCGTAATGACCGATGAGCCAGCAGAGATAGCTGATCCAAAACGTCAGCGTGAATCCCACGACAAATTTACCGACCTTGGCGCCCAGGGCGCGGGCGCCGATCAACATGAAACCGAGCAAAAAAAGATAGGTGAAAAAGAGGGAAGTGAGGCCGGAAAATTTATAGGCGGGGGAAATGGGCGAAAGCGCCTTGTTGAGATCTACCCACACGCTGGTTTTAATTCCCCAACCCAGGACCTCCCATCCGATCAGCCCCCCCAGGCCCAAAACAAAAATAGCTAAACCCGTCCATAGGGCCAGCCAATCTTCGCCAATGCCTTTTTTCGTTTCTTCCATG
>JADFYC010000552.1 GCA_015233295.1 Deltaproteobacteria bacterium
GTTGTTGCCGGGACCATATACCTTCATTTTGGAAGGCTCTTCCATGGTCCCCCAAATAATGTTGACTAAACGGAAGACGGTGGGTATCCGGGTGCCGGACAACAATATCTGCCTGACCCTGGCCATGACCCTGGGCAACCCCATTCTCAGCACCAGTGTCTCCACCGAGGACGGCCGGATTCTTCATGAACCGTCTTTGATTGAGGAGGCTTTCGAAAATCAGTTAGATCTGGTGATTAGCGGCGGGATATTATACCCGGAACCATCGTCCATCATTTCACTTATCAATGATGTTCCGGAAGTCCTGCGGGTCGGCAAAGGGGATGTGACTGTTTTTGAATAGAGTCTCGGGTTGCGGGTTACGTGTCATGCGGTGCGGTTGACGATTTGCGGCTATTCATGAATTATATCCCAATGTCATTGACTTAAGGATCGACCGACCACGCTAATTTTTTAAAATAGTTAATTCAAAATAAGCCCTGAAAGGGCGCACTATGTTAGCCCAGTGGCAACGCCCTGGGAAAACCGTATGGTTACGTATCAGCAAAATGGTCAGGTGGTCGGCCAACCTCAAAGCCATTTCATTTGGAAGGGATATATAGCCACGGCTGAAGTACCGAATTGCCGGTGGTTTTATGTGACCATTGCACGGTATGTTGTATAGTCGCCGCCCCTACCCAGGGCGTTGCCGCTGGGCTAACCTAGTGCGCCCCGTTGGGGCTTAACTGGAATTGGCCATTTATTAGAATCGCATCCGATTACCCTGCCTCTTAAGCCACTGACATTGACTTGGGGGTGGCGATTCAAAAAGGACAATAATGACCGGGCGAGGTATAAATCGGACAGGAAGGCGTGACATGAGTGCTGACAAGACAACCAAAGAGAAACGCCGGTTACAGGAAACACAGTCTCAAGGCGCGCCCTGGAAAAAATGGGGGCCTTATCTAAGCGAACGGCAGTGGGGGACGGTCAGGGAAGACTATAGTGATGATGGCCGGGCCTGGGATTATTTCAGCCATGATCAGGCGCGCTCTCGGGCCTATCGATGGGGTGAAGACGGCCTGGCCGGCATTTCCGATGACAAGCAGCAACTGTGTTTTGCCCTGGCCCTGTGGAACGGGGTGGATCCGATTCTGAAAGAACGGTTATTCGGTCTGACTAATGGTGAAGGCAATCATGGCGAGGATGTCAAAGAATATTATTTTTACCTCGACAACACCCCGACCCATTCCTACATGAAGTATCTCTACAAATATCCTCACTCGGCTTATCCCTACGACCGGTTGGTCAGGGTCAATAGACACCGGACCAGGCATGACCGGGAATACGAATTGCTCGATACCGGCGTTTTTGACCAGGACCGCTATTTCGACGTATTGGTGGAATACGCCAAGGGTGCGCCGGAGGATATCTTGATCAAGATTTCTGCGACGAATCATGGGCCGGACCCCGCCCGTCTTCATTTGCTCCCGACGCTGTGGTTCCGCAACACCTGGTCCTGGTCCCAAAATTCGGTTAGACCCGAGCTTCTGGCTATCCCTGGTTATCGTGATTTGACCATTATCTCGGCCGGCCACCCGGTTTTGGGGGCTCGCTATTTATATGCTGAAGGCTCCGGGGTGGCCCTTTTCACTGAAAATGAGACCAATCAGGAACGTATTTTCGGCCGCCCCAACCCCAGTCCCTATGTCAAAGACGGCTTCCACGACTATCTTGTCCATGGCCGGACGGATAAGGTCAATCCGGCAGGCATCGGGACTAAGGCCGCGGTCCTCTATGACCTGACCATTGATCCGGGTGAAACCAGGGTGGTCCGGTTAAGACTGAGTGATATCCCCCCGGTGTCCATCCGGGAGGTTTGTAAGGCCGCTGACCGCCATCCCTTGCGGCAAGCTTTTGATGATCTGGTGCACCTTCGGCGGCAGGAGACGGATGAGTTTTATGAGAATATCTCGCCCCCCGGTCTGAATTCGGACGAGAAAAATATCCTGCGGCAGGCCCTGGCCGGGATGCTCTGGACCAAACAATACTATCATTTTGATCTGGATAAGTGGATGGACGAGCACGGTGTGGACGCCATGTCATCGACCGGGCCGCCACAGATCAGGAATGGAGACTGGTCGCACATGATCAACGACGACATCATCTCCATGCCCGATAAATGGGAGTTCCCCTGGTATGCCGCCTGGGACCTGGC
>JADFYC010000553.1 GCA_015233295.1 Deltaproteobacteria bacterium
GAGTCACCGGGAGCAGGCGAGGTTACATTGAGAAAGCGTTCTATATATAGTGAGTTAACAGTAAGCTTGATCTCTGTGGTCATCGTCACGTCGATTGTCGTTTTATTTGTTAATTATTGTTTCATTTCCTCCAAGATCAAATCAGAACTGCCGGCTAGGGCTAATGAGTGCGCGGGATCATTGGCCGATACGCTGTCTGTCCCTCTCTGGAATTACGATACCAAAAACATCGAAAGTATCGGAAGAACCTTTGCCCAGAACGAACTGGTGGTGGGATTAACCATCGAGGATAGTTTTGGTAAGACTCTTTTCAAATATCTTAAACGCGACCTGGGGCAAGTAATCGGCAAAAAGGTTGACATCTTCTACGAAGGGCAGCCGCTGGGCTGGGTAGACATCCATCTGTCCTCCCGCCATTATGAAAAAATCAATAGCCAGTTACTGATGCTTGGGATCATGACCATGGTCACGGTCGTTTTGGCTATGCTTGGGGCGACAGGTTTTCTGCTGCGAAAACTTTTGAAGAATCCCATTGATGAATTGGTCATGGGCATCGAAAGAATTGCCGATGGAGATTATTATTACCGGCTGGGTTACAACGTCATTGGCTTAAGGTGCAGGGGAATCGGATCTGATTTTAATAAATGGCTTATTCGGTATTGTCTATTTATAGAACTTCGTCCGGTTGCCCCGTCAACAAGCAACACGCAACCCGAAACGACCTAACCCTATTCCCGACCATACCCGTGAGGTGACCATGCGGCTACCCTATTTTGATTATACCCCAGCAACCAGGCTCCCGGAAGTCTTATCTTTGCTCAATGAATACCAGGAAGATGCAGTGTTGATGGGCGGAGGCACAGACCTTATCCCGGCCCTGAAACGCCGCCTGTTAAAACCAAGGCTGGTTATTGATTTGGCCAAGATTTCAGGCCTGCGGTATATCCGAATGGATGGCCCGATGGTTAAGATCGGGGCGGCTGCAACTTTGGAAGACGTCTTGACCAGTGATTCGATCCGGTCCTATTTTCCTGCTTTGATCCAGGCTGTGGCTAGTATCGGCGCAGTCAGCATTCAGCACCATCGGGCCACCCTGGTGGGCAACTTGATGCTCAATACCCGGTGCCAATATTACAATCAGTCTCAGTTCTGGCGTTCGGGTAAGGCGCCTTGTTTCAAGGCAGGAGGTCAGACTTGTTTCGCGGAAGAACGGGGGGAAAAGTGCCGGTCGGTGTATCAATCCGACGGAGGGGCCGCCCTGCTGACGCTGACCGCCATGGTCCACGTCCAGAGCGCCAATGGGGATCGGATCATCCCCGTAGCCGACCTGTTTACCGGTCAGGGGGAAAAGCCCTTTAGGCTGGAGCCGTCCGAGATGGTCACAGAGATACTGCTCCCCATCCCGGTGGGTGTGGCGGCCGGGTCATATCAAAAGCTTCGTTTCCGTTCGGCTATTGATTATCCCCTGGTCGGTGCGGCGGCCACCGTCGAGTTCAACAAAGACAAAACCGGGGTCGAGACAGCCCGGCTGGCCTTGACCGGCATTTCCTCCGCGCCCCTGCTTATCCGGCAGGCCGGGGTATGGTTGGTCAAGAACTACAACCCGGCCCAAGGACCGGAAGCATCCCAGCAAGTTATCGCAGAAGCGGCCAGATTGGCCATGGCCGAGACCCAACTCTACCCAGTGGACAATATTGGAGCCACCGCCGCTTACCGCCAGAAAATGATCCCCGTAATGGCCCGGCGAGCGATCACGGCCGCTCTGAATTGATTTTGGACGCGGCCAAAGGATTAGACTTCAGGGGCGCCGGAGATCGCATTGCCGGACCTATTCATCAAACTCGTCATCCTGGTCACCCCAGAATTGGAAGTTCATTTCCTCTCTTAAGTTGTCTACGCATTCAAGCTCTTCGGCCAGGCGAAGTTCGGTGCCGAGTCCTGGGGTGATTTGTCCTAATAATTGGAAGGCTTCCGGCTTACAGACCAAGATCTCTTCCGGATATATTTTAAGCTGCTCAAAAATCCCCAAAATGCTTTCTTGAAAATCGGAATACAGTTCCAATTGCCGCCCCAGCCAGTTTTGCAGGACAAACCCACTGGTATGATCTACGATGACGAATACTGTCGGAAAATACGGACGTTCACCCTCATTTATGGGA
>JADFYC010000554.1 GCA_015233295.1 Deltaproteobacteria bacterium
CAGGCACTGATGTCGGCAGGGGTGGCGGGAGAGTACGTGTATCATTGACGTGAGGAGCTGTCTTCCGAAGGACACGTTTGGTCTAAACATAGAGAAGAGAACTCATTAGAATCGGCCGCAATACAGCTCAAGTCGGCCGAATAAGATATCGACAACCTGCTTCCTTAAAGCCGCAGCTTCACCACCGGCAGGTCTGGAGTGAGACACTTAATGACTAATGACCTCATGAACTTGATCATCGGCCAGCACACCGTGGCGGAAAATCTTGAGCGGACGGTCGCCTCCGGACGTCTGGTCCGGCACGAGTCCGGCCTGCTGGAGCTTCCGGTGAAGCAGTCGACAAGACCGAATCCCTGGCTACATCACCAAGTTGCCCTAAAGCATCTTGACTGTCAATTCTTGAATGATTTCCTGTTCAAGTCCGCCTACGCCCGATCAGCCGCGCCCTTTGGTTGCCGAGATTGCTACAAGGTCAAAGTGATCCCCAGGACATTAAGGGGGCTGGATGCGTTATGGCAGATCGTGAAAAGAATCGAATGCCTGGCCAAGTGTGGTACCGAAGTGGACAATCCCTACAGCCAAAACCTGTACGCCGGTTTTTTCTACACCCTTGGTCTGGCTAAGGCCAGGGAGATCTACCACATCGTGCGTCGGGAGGTGGACGAAGAACAGAAGCTGGGCCCGGAGGTGCCCATGGTCATCAAACGGGGCTGCACGCGCCACGAGATACTTTGCGGTCCCTCAGACAAGTACCAGTACCAACCGGAATTGCCGGCTCTCGAAGAGTTCCTGAAAAGCCGGTTCAGGAGACGCGCATCGGCGGAAACGAACGAGCAAGATGACCGCCGCACCACGCTGTGGAACTGGATTGCCACCGCCTACCGCGTCGGCGACGAGACCTACCTGGACTTCACTGGGGGCCGGCCGCTCTATCCCAAGACCGTCACCTATCCCGTTCTCTCCCCGCCGGATGAATAATGCCTGGGCCAGGAGGAATCATCCAGCCAGGAATTCTGCTCCGCTGCCGGACGGATCCCATTTCAAACCCGCCGACCTGCAACTGCCTGACGAGTAAGACCGGGGCGCCCCCCTTCCAGCAGCGCCTGTTAGGAACACGGAACCCATGAGAAAACGGAATATGATGGACCGGAATGCGCTGCCGCCGAACCGGAGGAAGCTCGGTGCACACCCCTTCCGTTTATGAACCGGCTTTGGTGGATGAAGACCCCTCACTGGCAGCGGTGCCCCCACTTTCGGTGTATTCGCCGGAAAGGATTGACAGTACCGGCTTGTGCCACTCCTTCTTGGATGAATTCACTTCAGGTTTGAAGAGTTCTTCTGGCATTTTTTCCCCCACTTAATCGCTAATCTCAATTATACGGCCACGCCGGCCTGTTTCTCTGCGTCCTGCCTGAAACCATTGCCCCCGGCAACCCGCGCCCATGGCTATCCCAGCACAATTTCCAAGATGTTACCCTGGTGGAGGTCTTCGAGAAAATCCAGCACGTCTCTTTCGCAGGTGGTCCGGTCCACATTATACTCATCAAGAAGCCGGTCGATGAGCGTATCTACCCTGAGGGGCTCCTCAGTCAGCTCCCAAATCCGGCTGGCCACGTCGTCCAGGCCGTAATACATCCCCGCCTTAATGTGCATCATGACGATTTCACCATCTATGTTACCGGAAACAACGTCCTGGGACCGGCTGATAATCGAAGCGGACGAAATAGAATGTGCTGTCATAAGGGATTTCTCAAATGCCCCGACGGGGCGTCAAGTAGGGACGATGCACGCGTCGCATCTTTCACGCGGCTTCTCACCGATCTTTGGAAGCCGGCCATTCACAGATAATTCCGCGTTCTGTCCTGAGACCTACAACTATTCCACCTGCCTCCGGGATCAGTCAGCGTCGCGTTCAACTCTCTGGAGAAACCTGCCGGCCAGAATGCCGCGTCCGACTAGATTGGCCCGCAGGTGACCGATATCCTCGCCACGGACCATCCGGGTCACAAACTGGTGGACCAGGTCGACGTTCACGTAGCGGGTGATGAATTCGTCGCTCCGCATGGCCTGGGCTATTAGTTCCAACTTGTTAGCATCCTTTTCAATCAGCACCCGAGAGTAGGGGATGGTGCCCGGCCCCAATTTTGTCTTGCGCCAC
>JADFYC010000555.1 GCA_015233295.1 Deltaproteobacteria bacterium
TTTTCGTTCAATCGAGTCTCGAGGCCCAGTTTGAGGGACGCCACGCGATCTTTGATGTCGTTCATCGAGCGCCTGGTTACCGCCGTGCGCAGACTTCTCAGTGTGCTCCTGCTAGAGGACAGCACCAGGTTTTCGGCAACGGTCAATTCCGTTATCGTTCCCATTAAAGGATTCTGAAAAACGCGCCCGATATACTTGGAACGAAGATGCTCCGGCCACCCCGTGATATCCCGGCCCATGAGGCTGATACGGCCGCTTTCAAAAGGAACACTGCCGGCAATAGCATTGAGTAGAGCCGACTTGCCCGATCCGTTCGTTCCGATGATGATCACGAAGGAGCCCTTTTCAACCTCGAGACTGATCCCGTCGAGAGCGACAACCTTGTAGGGCGTACCGGGATGGAAGACCTTTCGAACACCGTGAAGGTCCAACATGGGGGGAGCGGCTGCCTTCGGTGAGTTCATCGGGATGTCTCCTCTGTCAACTCGATAGGAGAAGTCCAGCAAATGCCGCGTGCCAGCTTACTTTCCCCCGCGCCATTGATCCTTTGCAGATCGGACAGAAGGTGAATCAGCCCTATCGGCTCTTGACCCTGGAAGAGGACTTCCAGGCATTCGCGAAGCTCTTGATATCCTCCGGCCAAGGGTCTGTAGGGGAAAACAGCGGCATGAACATGGCCCAGGATGCTCTTGTCTCTGTCCAAAGGCCTGGTGAACGAAGCCAACATATCGACTCGTCTGGACGCGATTCCGACCGCGAGGGTGATGGCCCCCTGGCAGGCCGGTTCAGAACGGTAATGAATCCAATCGAGAATGGATGGATACGAAAAGATCTCATCCGGATGGGCCGCAAGCACTGGAGAGCGTCGGTAACCGTAGCCCACCAGCCCGGATACTTCTCCAAGGCAGGCAAACGAGACGGCATCAGCCCCGCACACTTCCATGGCCACATCGCCGATAGCCGACAATGGAATATCCATCCCTTCCTCCTGGCCCTGAAATTCCATAAAGAAAGGAAAATCACCGGTTCCGGCCATCATGTAAAGAACTTGTGCCTCAGGTATAAAGGAGCTTTCCCCGATCATGAAGTCAGGGGTATCGGGAGAATCGACGGACTGGCAAACCACGTGTCCGGCAACAGCCAGGAACTCCCCAAACCGAGGAATACAGTCCTCATAGCCGTTCCCGAAAGCACCCAGCCCAAGCCCCAGAACATCTACCGGAAAATGGATGGCCCGGCACTCGCTGCCGGTGTAACCGCCGGAATGAAGCAGGTGGGGCGAGCCCACCAGGTGCCATGACTGGGCGGATTTGGTTGAGGATGGATTGCGATAGACTCTGAAACTGCCCGGCAGCCTGTCGAACGTCCTGACCGGTTGAGGTAAGCTCCCGGTCTGGTCCTGGGATTCTCGGGAGTCATGGAAAAGAGAGTCCAGTCCAACCATATCGATGACGGATTTGACGGCGGGAGACGGCTGGGACAGGACAAAAGATCCTTTGGCGGACTTGAGCTGCTTAAAGGTCGTGAGCAGTACCCTTATACCCGCCGAGCTGATATACTTAAGACGGCCCAGATTCAGAAGAACGTGGCGGGCGCCCTGCCGAATCGTTTCGTTGAGATAGGATTCAAGATGGCTGGCCCAGTTGGCATCCAACCGCCCCTCCACGTGGATCTCGACCTTGGGTCCGGCAATGTGCTTTCGAATTTGCATGATGGCATATCCTTAGTTGAAGCAAAAGCCCGATTATGGCCGGGTCATGGGGAATTGGCGTGGGACGGCCGCCCCGTTTTCAGAATTATTGGAATACTGATGATGAGCAGCACGAAGATTGCCGTGACCAGCTTGAGCGCATAGGGATTGAGGCCGGCATGGAGCGCCGCCGCAATAGCCATACGGTAGGCAATCGCCCCGGCAATGGCGTTGAAGATCATCCGGCCGGCTGAACGGGTCCCGGGCAGCACTTCTCCAACCATCACCGCGGCCAGCCCCGTGACGATCATGCTGATCCCCATCTGTGAGCTTTTCAATAGAAAAGTGTGCCAAGAAATAAGAAAATTATTTTGTACAACTAACGGTTAAGTAGGCTCGCCAGTCTTTTTGTCTTCCACCAACACATGAGCCCACTTGACCTTAAGTTA
>JADFYC010000556.1:0-389 GCA_015233295.1 Deltaproteobacteria bacterium
GAAATATCCAACAGTACCGTCAAGATCAGTGAACTCATGAAAGAAATTGCGGCCGGTTCCCACGATCAGGTCCAGGGTATTGGACAGGTAAGCAAATTCATGATTGAAATGACCAAGATAAGCGCGGAAAACGTCACAGATGCCGAACAATCATCTGCCGTGGCCGAGAAGTTTAATCAGCAAGCCAATGAAATCGGCGAAATCGTCGCGGAACTGACCGACCTGATGGGTCGGAAAAAAACCAATGCCGGCGAAGACAGCACCAACCATCCCGTAACCAGCAACCCAATGTCACTGACTTAAGGGTCACCTCACTATTGTCCGGAATGACATAAGGACGTTAAGATTTCTCGCTTCGCTCGAAATGACAAAGGTGCCGTACATTCAGG
>JADFYC010000556.1:503-1187 GCA_015233295.1 Deltaproteobacteria bacterium
TAAACGCGCAACCAACCTGGAGGCCCCCAATATGCCGTTTGACCATATTTTGATCACGGGAGGGTGCGGATTTGTGGGCGCCTCTCTGGCCGTTAAATTTCGGCGGATGTATCCTCAGGCCCGGATAATCTGCTTAGATAATCTAAAGCGCCGCGGGAGCGAGCTAAACCTGCCCCGGCTTCAGGCCGGAAACATCGAGTTTATCCATGGCGACATCCGGAACCCGGAGGACTTCGAGGCCATTGCCGAGGCCGATCTCATTCTCGAATGTTCGGCTGAGCCGTCGGTCCTGGCCGGGTACCGGTCTTCGCCGGGATATCTGATCAACACCAACTTGATGGGCACGGTCAATTGCCTCGAATTCGCCCGGCGGCATCAATCCGCCATGGTCTTTTTATCGACCAGCCGGGTTTATCCATTTGATAGAATAAATTCGCTAAAATATGATGAAACGGCCACCCGGTTTGAACTGGCCGCAAGCCAAGACACGGCCGGGGTGACCAACCGCGGCTATGCCGAGGATTTTCCGCTGGACGGGCCCAGGTCCTTGTATGGGGCCACAAAGCTGGCTTCGGAGCTGCTCATCTTAGAATACATCAGCATGTACGGCTTAAACGCGGTGATCAACCGGTGCGGCGTCTTGACCGGGCCGGGCCAGTTCGGCAAGGTGGATCAGGGGGTGGT
>JADFYC010000556.1:1197-2127 GCA_015233295.1 Deltaproteobacteria bacterium
CTATTGGCGGCAGCCCCTATCTTACATCGGGTTCGGCGGAGAAGGGAAACAGGTCCGCGATATCCTTCATGTCGATGATCTGTTTAATTTGCTTATCCTCCAGCTTCAGGACGTCAAGAGACACAACGGGCAAATCTACAACGTGGGCGGCGGCCGCCCGGTCAGCCTGTCGCTTCGGGAATTGACCGGTCTGTGCCAGGAGGTGACCGGCCGGCGGATCGACATCACCCAGGTTCCCCAAAACCGGCCGGCCGATATCCGCATCTACCTGACCGACAACGCCAAAGTCACCGCGGCCGCGGGCTGGACGCCCCAAAAGACCCCCCTTGAGATTATAACCGAAATTTATGATTGGATCAGAGCCGACGAAACCATCCTGGAAAGGGTGCTTAAATATTGACCATCAATTTTCCGGCTGGTGATTATGATTTTATTGATCGGCGGGACCAGTGAGACCGCTTCATTTGCCGAGGCCCTGGCTGCGGCCGGGTTTGAAGTGCTGGTGTCTACAGCCACCGATGTGGACCTGGAGGTGGGGCGCCATCCCCGGATATTCCGGAGATGCGGGCGGCTGGACCAGGCCGGTCTGGTCCGGTTGATCACGGAAAAGAAGATTCGGGCCGTGGTGGATATCGTTCATCCTTATGCCGGGATGGCCAGGCTGCATGCCCGGATGGCCGCGGCTGAACGGCATATCCCCTACCTGAGCTGGGTCAGGCCGGCTGTCCTATCGCCGGATGAGTCTTTATTTTTCGCCGCGAATCATCTTGAGGCGGCCCAACTGGCTTGTTCGTTTCAGGCGACGGTCTTTTTAACCACCGGGTCTAGAAACCTGGAGCCATATGTGAACGAAGCGGCCCGGACCGGGGTCCGGCTGGTGGTCCGGGTGTTGCCCCATCGGGAATCGCGGGCGGCCTGTCACGCCGCGAG
>JADFYC010000557.1 GCA_015233295.1 Deltaproteobacteria bacterium
CCTGCAGGCCTTTATCCCCTACACCACCAGGTATAATTATGTCTGGATTATTGACACGTTTCGGCAAGTGGTCCCGCCCATTCTGTGGCCGGCGGCTGGTCTCGGGGCGCTGGGCGCCGGGTTGACTGCGCTCCGCAATCTCCGGCCGGGGGCGGACCGGACAAGTCTTCGGGCTGATCTTGACCGCCTTATTTTCTTTGTATTCATTCTAATTGCGGCCACGGTTTTTTACTTCATCGCCTACCGCATTAGTGTCGTCGATATTCGGTTCATACCCTTTGGGCAGACGGCAATATGCCTGATCGGCGCCCTGGGCCTGGCTGCCCTGATTTCCCGGCTTAAGGCCACCTGGCTCTTACCCATGGTCGTCTTTATCGTCGTCGTCTTGGGGATAGGCCGGATGGACAACTTCATCCCCGGCTGGATCAAGTGGAATTACCAGGGATTCGAGAAAACGCCCGCCTGGCCGTCATTCAAGGCGGTCAACGATTACCTGAAAGGGACCGAGGCCGACCCACGGGTGGTCTACGAACACTCCGACATCCATAATAAGGCCGGGACAACCAGGGCCTTTGAATCATTACCCCTTTTCTCGGGGCGGTCGACCCTGGAGGGGCTGTATATGCAGTCGACCATTTCGTCACCTTTTGCCTTTTACATCCAATCCGAGGTGTCCAAAGTCACCTCCGCCCCCTTGCCCGATTATAATTATTCACGGTTTAATTTGGATAAAGGAATAAAGCACCTGCGGCTGTTTAACGTCAGCCGGTATATTGTCGCGGAAAAAGTAACCAAGGCGGCGGCCCGGGTCCATCCAGAGTTGGAATTCGAGAAGCAATTCGGCGACTATGAAATCTATAAAGTTAAAGGAAACGATGGCCGCTACGTCACCCCGGCGAAGTTTGAGCCGGTCCTGATGATCACCCAGAACTGGAGAAAGGCGGCCTTCCAGTGGTTCCGGGTGGGGGATTTGGAGGTCCCGGTGGTGTTCAAGCCGAAGCAGGACCCAGGTGATGAGAAGCGGTTCCAGACCATCCGAACCAACGATAATATCGCTGACTTGCCCCGTATTCCCCTGGTCCAGCCGGTCAAGGTCGCCGAGCGGGTGACCAGGGAGCGGGTGGATATCATAACAAACCGGGTGGGGCATCCGTTATTGATCAAGATATCCTATCACCCCAACTGGCAGGTCATCGGGGCGGATCGGGTCTATCCGGCCTCGCCGTCGCTCATGATCATTTACCCCACGGCCGAGCACGTCACTCTTTATTATGGCTCGACCTGGCCGAATAAACTGGGGGCCATATTGACCATCTTGGGCCTGATGTGGCTGGTCGCTTATACGCCTCCGGTGGCCAGGCGTCTGGCCAGGCTCCATCTCCCGACGTTGGAGGGGCTGACGCCTCGATTGTTCCCAGGGGTGACCGGCTGGTTTGGGCGTCACGGCCGCCGGGTGTTGCTGGTCACCGTCCTGTTGCTGACCCTTAGCCTGACGATCATTATCATCAGAATCCATCACTTAGACGCCACGATCGTCTATAATGAGGGCCAGGCCAAATACCGGATCCCGGACTATGCCGCGGCCGCCGAGATATTCAAAAAAGGCATGGACATGTTTCCCTACTCTCCCATTGTCGACCAGACGGCTTTTCATTACGGCTTGTGTTATTACAGCCGCCAAAACTGGACCCGGGCCGCGGAAATATTTTCCAATTTTTTGGCCGGTTATCCGGAAAGCAACATGTATCCCGAAATTCTCTATCATCTGGCAGCCTGTTATGATCGGCTGAATGACAAAAACCGGGCTAAGGCGGCCTATCGGTTGATTATCAAGGATTTTAGCAAAGCTACCTGGGCGGGTGAGGCCCAACGGCGACTCGATGAGGCGGACGGGACCGGCGCCGACTATAACCTGGCCATGGGTTTGTTTGACCAGGGGAGATATGGAGAGGCGGCGAGCATGTTCCAGCAACTGGCCGATCGTTACCGCGGTCGTCCGGAGGGAGCCAACGCCATGTATTTCCAGGCTGCCAGCCTGTTCAAAGCGGCCGATTGGGCCAGGGCCGCGACCTTCTTCGAACAATTGACGAGACAATACCCTGGCGGTCCCTGGACCCC
>JADFYC010000558.1 GCA_015233295.1 Deltaproteobacteria bacterium
ATTCTAATTCCGTTTTAACAAAAGCACCTGATTCGGTTGCAGTTAAATGCAATTGTCCCCATCGGTCGCCGGGGCATCGTAGGTCTGGTCAAACTTCAGAGCCTATGTCACCCGTCAGGTGACCAGATATATTTCCGATGAAACATAACGGCTGGTGGTCGTATAAATTTATGTAAAACCCTTAATAACTTTAATAACGAGGAGGCCCGTCGGCAACGATTTAGCTAATAGATAACGTAGGCTGGAATAGTAACAATAATAAACTCGTCACCATTCAACCTCCTCATCTCATTAAGGTTTGTTGACATCTAAAACATAAATCGAATTGCGTCAAGGAAAAAAGGAGATCAACTACCCTTTCACCCTTTTTTCAATGAGGTAACAGCAGCCAATAAAGAATAGCAGCCACAGGGATAAAAGCATCAGTTGCACGCCGCCTCGGCCGGTATCGTAAACAAGGCCACTGATACTCAATAACCCGGTGATCACCAGCATGGTCCGGGTGACCCGCAAATGAGACGACCAGTGGCGGGTTAATCGCTGGTAATAGTGACTTCGGTGCGCCTGATACCATTTTTCCCCCGCGGTTATTCGCTTGATCAGCGTCACGGTGGTATCAACCAGGAATGTACCCAGAAATAACACAAAGACCCAGAGGGACACGTTGCACCGGGCCTGAGCAATCAGGGCCAGGGCCCCAAAGACAAACCCGAGCGTCCCGCTTCCCGCATCACCCATAAACATCTTGGCCGGGGGGAAGTTGTACTTGAGAAACCCTAAAGACCCGCCTGCGATAACTAGGGAAACCAGGGCCAAATCCCTTTGTCCATGTAAACTGAACAGTCCGGCCGTGGCCAACCCGACCAGGACCCCTTCACCCCCAGCCAATCCGTCAATTCCGTCCATGAAATTGTAAAAGTTGGTCAGGGCCACCAGCCAAATCACCGCGGCTATCTGGCCCAGTCCACCCAAGGGCAGGCGGCCGAGACCCGGAAAATCAAGGTAATTTATTGAAGTATCTGAAACAAGAATGAAGGTCAGAGCTGCCGCCAATTGAATTAAGGCCCTCAAGCCGGCGGGGAGGTTCTTGACATCGTCGATAAACCCGACTCCGGCAATAATACTGGTTGACAGCAGGAGGGCCGGATAGACCGGAGCTGATCGGACCAGGCTGAAATAGCCCAGGCCCGCAGCCAGGCAGAGGACGATGGCTAAACCACCGCCGCGGGGCACGGGCAGAGAGTGGGAGGAGCGACTGTTGGGCACGTCCAGTAAAGCTTGTCGATTAAGGGACACCCGCAGAATCAACCCGGCCAGCAATATCGAGACCATCGTCGTGACCATGAGGACCAGGCCGGCCTCAACCATGTTGTTTCTCCATTAGAGCTGCTTCCCGGCTGATCCCGGCCGTAAAAGACCGCGGCGAAAATCCGAAATCTCGGGCCGCATCCTGATGATCAAAGGCCTTATCTTCATTCAGCCGGAGGACCTGTTCCGGTTTGAGTCGAGGTGCTGGGGAAATCCTTTGATATAACTGGAGCAAGGCCAAACATGGGGCCAGGGGGAGGTGGACGAGTCTGGCTCGCCGTCCCAAAGCCTGGGCGGCTTCGGTCACGATGGCATTAAAAGTTTGGGGCGCCTGGCCGGAAATATTGTAACATCGGCCAATAGTCAGGTCATGCTCCAGACATCCGGCCGCGGCCGCTGCTACGTCCTCCACGAAAACCGGCTGCATCAAGAAATTTCCGTTCCCCGGGATAAGCACCACCGGAACCCATTTGAGCCAATGCAGCAACCGGATCATATTCCGATCACCGGGCTTCCCGTAAATCATGGTGGGGCGCAAAATAGTATAATCCAGTCGGCTGGCTGTTATGATCCGCTCTGCCTCCACCCGGATGGATTTGGAGACCGCCGGCAGGGTCGTAAAAATGGCGGTGGTGCTGATAAAGATGGCTCGCCCGACGCCGGCCTGGACACAGGCCTCAACTAACCCGGCCGCGTGTCCGAAACCCAAGGAGGCCACATTAATCAGCACCTCCCGGCCGGTCAAGGCCGTCTTGATCGACTCGGGATGATTGAGGTCACCCCGGACCAGGTCTACTCC
>JADFYC010000559.1 GCA_015233295.1 Deltaproteobacteria bacterium
CATGACATAGGCGTCGCTGATATTCTGTTCAAAACGGCACCGTCCAGTCGAAGGCCGGGGTTCCGGAGGGGACCTCGCAGATAGTCAATTCCGGCAGGAGTTGAAATGTGGTGGTACATCGAAACCCAGGGCGTTGCCGCTGGGCTAACCTAGTTCGCCCCGTTGGGGCTTTATTGGCTTATTATTCGACTATATTTTATTTCCACCAAAAATATTTCATGCGTTTGCTCTGCCTTGCCTTCAGGTTTTTCTTGAATAATGACGAAATAATCTTTATGCTGCGCAATAGTCGGAGACCTGTGGTTGAGAGATGCTTCCCGGAGTTTGATAGGCCGGAATGGGGCGACAACCACTTCCTGAAACGAACCACTAAGCTTCCCTAATTAGATGGAAAGAGCAGATAATGACGGATAACGGATTATTACTTCAAAAAATCAACGAAAAGTACGGAACATTTTTTACCACCATTCGGGTGGCGGACACGACTTTAAAATTTCTTCAGGTTAAAGAAGAAACAAAGCACCTTGAAGATGTTATCGATAAATGGCAACGAGGCCAAACGATCTTCCCTTTCTGGACCCGGATTTGGGAAGCGAATCTGATCCTGGCCCGGTTTATGTCTTTGATCCCTCCCGATCCGACCAAACCGATATTGGAACTGGGTGCTGGCATGGGAGTAACGGGCCTTTTTGCCGCCTCCTTCGGGCATCAGGTCATTTTGACTGACTTGGAGGAGGAAGCCCTGGATTTTGCCCGACTCAACATTGCTGAAAATAATTTGACCAATGTGACGGTCCGGCGGTTGGATTGGATGGACCCGGATATGGATCAGAAATTCAAGTTGATTATCGGGTCTGAAATCTTGTATGAGAAGTCCGTTTTTCCACCTTTGGTTGCCATGATTGATCGGTTGCTGGCGGACGACGGTGTTATATATCTGGCCCAGGGCATGGATCGTCCTTGTGCCGGATTTTTCAAACTACTGGGCAAGAGATTCAAGGTGGCCAGTTTGCCTAATCGTCTGACGTCCGGTAGTGACGAATATAAGGTCTATGTCTTTGCAATTAAGAGGGCCTAACAGGATGGAGTCAACAATGGGTTTGTTGTCTGGGAGTGCCGGTTTCTGCCGGTATCAGGTATTGGGGGAATTACCCGAAGTGTTTTGGGATTTTGTAGACAAAAAAATTAAGGCATATTCTTTTCAAGATATTGACGGAAGTGCCGATGAGATGTCTGCCGGCTGGGTCGGGTTGGGGAACATGTTTGACAGGGAATTTCCCTATGCCAACTATTCCCGTGGGGCATACGTAACCTTCAGTCTCCGTCTGGATACGCGGACTGTGCCGGCTGCATTGTTCAAGCGTCACGTAGAGGCGGAAATAAACGAAAAGCTGCGGCAGGAGGAGCGTAAGCGGTTGTCAAAAAGGGAAAAAGAAGAGATTAAAGAAAAGGTCAAGCTGGACCTGCTATCCAAGACCATGCCTGTTCCGGCCGTTTTTGATATCCTCTGGAATTACCAGGAAGCCTGGCTCTTGCTGTTTTGTTTACGCAACCAGGTCAGGAAAATAGTTGAAGAACTATTTCGTCAGACTTTTGATCTGACGCTGCAACCGATGACACCGGGCCAACTGGCCCTGAATATGGCGGCCGCTCAATTGGCCGATGGTGGGCTCGATGGTCTGAGCCAAGATGTCTACTCTACGGCGACCAGGGAGGAATAACAAAATTGGCTGAACAAGAAAAAGCATATTTCCTGGGCCGAGAGTTCTTGACCTGGCTTTGGTATCAGAGTGAACAACGGGGTGGCACGGTGTTTATCCCCGAAATGGGGGATTTGGACCTCACCTTTGAACGTCGCGCCCTGATGGAATCCGGCGAAGGCGAGTACACAGATACGGTCCTGTGCCGCGGGTTAAACTCTGAACTGAAAGAAGCCCGGCTGGCTCTGCGGGAAGGCAAGAAAGTCAAAGAGGTTCGAATCAGGTTGAGTCAAGATATCAAAGAATGGTCTTTCACCATTAAGGGCGATTCCCTTGACTTTCAATCCGTCAACTTACCCAAAGGGGGACCGGTTGATGCCGACGACGAAGAGGCCGACTTT
>JADFYC010000055.1:0-9448 GCA_015233295.1 Deltaproteobacteria bacterium
GGAATGGACGGCTATATCACCAAGCCTGTAGACCCCGGACAAGTGGTGCAATACATTGAGTCCTTAGTTCAAAAGTCTAAGAAAGCAGACAAGATCGAAGAGGATATTGGGTCAAACATTGTTTTCGACAGAAAATCATTTATAGAACGTTGCGATAACAACCCGGAGTTGGCCACCGAACTGATAAATGATTTCTTTGGTGCCTATTCAACATACCTTAATGATATTCATGAAGCAATTGAATCGAATGACCCAGAAAAACTGTACTATTACGCCCATTTCTTGAAAGGGACTTTAATGAACTTTTCGGCTCAAAGAACAATAAACCTATCTTTGGAGTTGGAACTTATGGGCAAGAATCGGCGGATGGACAAATCAAATGAAGTTTTTAATCAATTAGTCAAAGAAGTTGAACTCCTTGTCACCGAATTGAAAAAAGTCATACCTTAAACGATCTTAATTGTCCCTTTTTGATCTCCCTCAGGGTGGCGCTTTGCCGACTCCGGGTAAGGGCGCACGCCGAAGAGTTAATTGTTACCGTTCAAGGTAGGCAGCATATTATAATGCTTTCACCGACAGTTTAATCGGGTCTTTTTTTGCGGAGCAAGGAGTAAGACAATGCCGGGAGAAAATCGTGGTCCAAACGTAGGGGAGATTTTACGCAATTTGGCGGTGGAGAAGGCACTGACGGATATCTCTGGTCCGGCCCAAGAGAATCTGTCGCCCGAGGAAATCCGGCAAATGCTCCACGAACTGCGGGTGCATCAGATAGAGTTGGAGATGCAGAAAGAGGAACTGCGTCGAGCCCAGGTGGAACTGGAAGCCTCGCGGGCGCTGTACTTTGACCTGTATAATCTGGCCCCGGTCGGGTACTTCACTGTAAGTGAAAAAGGGTTGATCCTGGAAGTCAATCTCCCGGGGGCCGGTTTGTTTGGCTTGCCGAGAAACAAACTGCTCAAACAACCGCTTAGTCGATTTATTTTCCCTGAGGATCAGGATGGTTACTACAATCATGGCCGGAAGCTTTTCGAGACGGGTGAGCCTCAGGCGTACGAACTGAGAATGGTGCGCCGGGACGGGACACAGTTCTGGGCGCGGCTGATGGCGACCGTGGCCCGAGATGGTGAAGGCGAAGCGCCCACATGTCGCACCATAATCAGCGATATCACCGAGCGCAAGCGGGCAGAAGAGACGGTCTGTCTCAACGAATCACGTTTACAAATCCTTTTGAATATGTCCCAGTACGAGGTTAAGAACATCCAAGAGCTTCTGGATCATGCCTTGGATGGAGCTATCAGGCTGACTGGTAGCAAGGTGGGCTACATTTACCATTATTATGAGGAACAGCAGGAGTTCATTCTCAATACCTGGTCCAAAGAAGTGATGCAGGCATGCACCGTGGCCGATCCTCAGGCCATCTATCAGCTCGAAAAAACGGGTATCTGGGGAGAGGTCATCAGGCAAAGAAAACCGATCATCGTAAACGACTTTCAGGCGCCTGATCCGCTCAAGAAAGGGTATCCCGAAGGACATGTGGCCCTCTATAACTTCATGTCGCTGCCGGTGTTCTGCGGCAATCAGATTGTGGCGGTAGTCGGGGTCGGCAACAAAGAATCGGATTACACCCAGACGGATGTGTTGCAGCTTTCCTTGCTGATGGACTCGGTGTGGAAATTCGTAACCCGAAAGCGGGCTGAAGAGGAGCAAAAGAAACTGGAAGACCATTTACGACAAGCCCATAAAATGGAAAATATCGGGACCCTGGCGGGAGGGATAGCGCATGATTTTAATAATATTTTGGGGGTGATTGTCGGCTACACCGAAATGGCCTTACAAGACGTAATAACTGGAAATGTCAATCCTAATGATTTAAAAGAAATATATCAGGCTACCATGCGGGCTAAGGAATTAGTCAAACAAATATTAACCTTTAGCCGACGCTCCGACCAGGAAAAAAAACCGTTACGGGTCAGTTCCATTGTCACTGAGACGCTTAAGTTGATGCGGGCCTCTATTCCATCGATCATTAAAATTAGTCAAACTATTACTGCCGAAGAAGAAACCGTTTTGGCCGATCCGACGCAACTACAGCAGGTGTTGATAAATTTGTGTACTAATGCCGCTCACGCCATGCGGGACGAGGGTGGGATGATCCGGGTGGATCTGGACAAGGTGCGGTTAGACTCTCATTTTACTTTAAAAAGTTTCGAAATTTCGCCCGGAGATTATGTCAAGTTGTCCGTGACCGATACAGGGCACGGCATGACTCCCGAGATCGCTGCCCGAATTTTTGAGCCCTACTTTACCACCAAAGAAAAGGGCCAGGGAACCGGTTTAGGGTTGGCCACGGTTCACGGGATAGTCCGGGATCATAATGGGGCTATTTCGGTCTATAGCGAACCCGGCCGGGGCACCACTTTCAAGGTCTATTTCCCAATTATTGTTTCTCAAGCACTCTCGGAAAAGGACATTGAAGATCGGTTGCCCACCGGTCAGGAAAGAATTCTACTTGTTGATGATGAGTTGGCCTTAGTGGATATCTGCAAGAGGATGTTGGAACGTTTAGGTTATGGAGTCACAACCAGAACCGGCAGCATTGAAGCCCTTGAAGTTTTTCGGGCAAACCGGATGAGTTCGACCTGGTCTTGACGGATATGACCATGCCGAATATGACCGGAGTCAAACTGGCTTCCCAATTATTGGATATCCGACCTGATATTCCGATTATTCTTTGCACCGGATTCAGCGAACTAATTACTGAAGAAAAGGCTAAACTCATGGGTATTCGAGCCCTGGTGATGAAACCGTTAATTATACGTCAGCTAGCCCAAGTCATTCGAGATGTTTTAGAATAATATAGACTGTGAATGGTTACAATTGACTCGGAGATGAATTTTCCCATCGTCGGAATCGGTGCATCAGCCGGTGGGTTGGCGGCCTTTGAAGCCTTCTTTGCCGCTATGCCCGTCGACACGGTGAGTGGGATGGCCTTCGTCCTGGTCCAGCACCTGTCCCCGAATCACAAGAGCATCCTGACCGACCTGGTCAGACGATACACCCAGATGCAGGTTTACGAGGTCGAGGATGGGATGATCGTGCAGCCCAACTGTACCTACATCATCCCGCCCAACCGGGATATGGCTTTACTTAACGGGGCGTTGCATTTGTTAGAACCGAGCGCACCGCGCGGCCTGCGCCTGCCCATTGATTTTTTTTCCGTTCCCTGGCCCAGGACCAGCACGAGCAGGCCATCTGCGTCATCCTCTCCGGCACCGGCAGCGATGGGACGCTGGGATTGAAGGAAGTCAAGGGCGAAGGTGGGATGGTCATGGCTCAGAGTCTTGAATCCACCGAATACGATGGGATGCCCCGCAGCGCCATCGCCACCGGCCTGGTGGACTTTGTGCTGCCGCCGGGCGAAATGCCGGCCCAACTCATCTCCTATGTCGCCCGGACCTTTGGAAATAGGATTCGACCAATCGCTCAACCAGTCCCCAAGGCCGACGATGCTTTGAAGAAGATATTTATCCTGCTGCGCGCCCAGACCGGCCATGACTTTTCTCAGTACAAAACTAACACCATCACCCGCCGTATTGAACGGCGCATGGCCATCAATCAGATTGATCAACTGGCTGACTACACCCGCTATTTACAACAAAACACCGCAGAGGTGGAAGCTCTTTTTCGCGACCTGCTCATCGGGGTCACCAGTTTTTTCCGCGACCCGGAAGCGTTTGCGGCCGTCAAAGAGCAGGCTATTCCGCGTCTTCTGGCCGGTAAGTCTCCGGGAGCAGAGGTGCGGGTCTGGATTGCCGGCTGTTCCACCGGCGAGGAAGCCTATTCCATCGCTATCCTAATCCGGGAGCATCTGGAGGACCTGAAACAGCATTTCAATCTCCAGATTTTCGCCACCGATATTGACCGCCAGGCCATAGAGCAAGCCCGAGCCGGGGTCTACCCGGCCAGCATCGCTGCTGACGTCTCGCCGGAACGGTTGGCCCGCTTTTTCATTGAGAACCTGGATGACAGCACCTTTCACATCAAAAAAGTCATTCGCGAAATGGTGATCTTCTCCGAGCATAACGTAATCAAAGATCCGCCGTTTTCCCGGCTGGACCTGATCTGTTGCCGCAACTTGTTGATCTATATGGACGGGAAGCTGCAAAAGAAGCTCATTCCCGTGTTCCACTATGCCTTAAACCCAGGGGGGATGCTCTTCTTGGGCACTTCCGAGACCGTGGGCGACTCTATTGACCTCTTTGCCACGCTGGACCGTAAGTGGAAGCTGTATCAACGCAAAGAGAACCTTCCCGGGGCGCGTCTCCCGGTGTTGGGGAGGCTTCATCTGCCCTTGCCGGTAAATGGGACCGCCCCACAGCCTTCCGGGAAGGAACTGATAAAAAGCGAAATACATCTTCGTGAGTTGACCGAACGGGAGCTGCTGCGGCATTACGCCCCAGTTGGCGTGCTGGTCAATGCCCTCGGTGCGATCCTCTACATTCAAGGGCGCACCGGCAACTATCTGGAACCGGCCCAGGGCAAGTTCAACTTGAACATCCTGCAGATGGCCAGGGAGGGACTGGGGCGGGAGTTGGCCACAGCCATGCACAAAGCAACGGTTCAAAAGGAGACGGTCCGCTACCCCGGGTTGCGGGTCAAAACAAACGGTGAGTTCACCACCGTCAACCTGACGGTCCGGCCGGTGGCGAAACCCCCTAATCAAGGTGCCGCCTCGGACCTGTTACTGGTCATCTTTGATGAAGCACCACCGGGAGAGCCGGACCGGTCCGAGACAACCTCAGCCGAGGGTATGGAATATTCGCCACGGATCACGGCGCTGGAGCAGGAGCTGCAGGCCAAAGAGGAATATCTCCAGACTTCTATCGAGGAAATGGAGACCTCCAACGAAGAACTCAAATCCACCAACGAGGAGATGCAGTCCGTTAACGAAGAACTGCAATCTGCTAACGAGGAACTGGAAACGTCCAAGGAGGAACTGCAATCGCTCAATGAGGAACTGGCCACGGTCAACGCCGAATTGCAGACCAAGGTGGCGGAACTCTCGCAGGCCAACAACGACATGAACAACCTCATCCCCCAAGAGAAGGAAGTCCAGACCAAGGACGGTATCTGGTTCCTACTGCGCATCAGACCCTATCGGACGTTGGAAAATGTGATTGAAGGAGCGGTGATTACCTTTGTCGAGATCACCGAGCAGAAGCGGATGCAGGAGTCGCTGCGGGAAGCCAATGTCCTGAGCCGGTTGGCCGTGGTGGTGCGTGATGCACACGATGCCGTGACGGTGCAAGATTTCGCGGGCCGCATTTTGGCCTGGAACCCGGCGGCGGAAAGGATGTATGGTTGGATAGAAGCCGAGGCATTGAAGATGAACATAAGCGAGCTGACCCCTGAGAGTCAACGCAGAGAGGCTTTATATCTGATGCAACAGCTTGTCGGACTGAAATTTTGGAGCCGTACCGCACCCAACGGGTCGCCAAAGACGGCCGGATCGTAGAAGTATGGCTGACCGCTACGACTTTAGTGACTGAAGCCGGGAAAGCATATGCCGTGGCCACTACCGAGCGGGAGATCGGCCGGGAACAACCCTAAAGGAGCAAGACGATGCCGGGAGAAGGTGACGGCTCAAATAGAATAGAAGACGTGCGCAAATTGGCGGAGGAGAAAGCACGGAGAGAATCCCCCGTTCCAGCCCAAGAGGCGCTGTCGCCCGAGGCCGCTCAGCAATTGCTCCACGAACTACGGGTGAATCAGATCGAGTTGGAGATGCAGAACGAGGAGCTGCGCCGAACCCAGGTGGAACTGGAAGCCTCGCGGGCGCGGTATTTTGACCTGTACGATCTGGCCCCGGTTGGGTACTTCACCATAAGCGAAAAAGGGATCATCCTGGAAGCCAATCTCACGGGGGCCGGTCTGTTCGGCGCGCCGAGAAACGAACTGCCCAGGCAGCCGTTGAACCGCTTTGTTTTCCCTGAGGATCGGGACGTCTATTATCATCATTGCCGGAGGCTTTTCAAGACGGGTGAACCGCAGGTGTGCGAACTGCGGATGGTGCGCTGGAACGGTACCCAATTTTGGGTGCGGTTGGAGGCGACTGTGGTCCAAGATGGTCAATGCGAAACGAGCGCATGCCGGACCATAATCCGCGATATTACCGACCGGAAACAGGCGGAGGAGGTCCTACAGATAACCACCCGGCGTTTTCAATCTATACTTTCATCTCTATACGCTGGTGTTCTCGTTATGAGTAAGGACGCTGTGGTCGAATTTGCCAATCAATCATTCTGTGAGATTTTCGATATACACGATTGTCCGGATGATTTGCTGGGGTTGACAAGTTCTGAAATCATAAATAAAGCCTCAACTGCCTTTCCCAATGCCACCGATACAATCAACCGGATCCAGGAAGTCATCACCCAGAATCTACCCAACAAGAGTGCAGAGTTTACCACCGCCAACGGACGGACGTATCTCAGAGACTTTATTCCACTTATTATCGATGGGAAACGGGATGGTCGTTTATGGCATCTTCAGGACATCACCGCGATAAAAAAGGTGACGGAGGAGTTGTCCATCGCCCACAAAGCGGCTGACGCAGCCAACCAGGCTAAGAGCCAATTCCTGGCTAATATGAGCCACGAAATCCGGACCCCCTTGAACGGCATCATCGGTCTGACCGAACTGACCTTGCGAACTGAACTTTCCCCCGAACAAAGAGAGTATCTGGAGATGGTCAAGATTTCCGCCGAGGCATTAGCGGCGCTCGTTAACGACATTCTTGACTTCTCCAAAATTGAAGCCGGACAATTAAATATTGATCGGATTAGTTTTGACTTACAGGACAGCCTGGGCAATGTGATGAAAACCTTAGCCGTCAAAGCCCACGACAAGGGATTGGAGCTGGCCTACCGAATTAAGCCCCATGTTCCAGATAGGTTACTCGGCGATCCGGCCAGGATAAGGGAAGTTGTCCTTAATCTTATCGGGAATGCCATTAAGTTCACTAATGCAGGAGAAGTAGTTTTAGAGGTCGGCTCATCTTTGCAGACACTTGATGAGGTAGTGCTCCATTTCAGCGTCAGAGATACCGGGATAGGTATTTCAGAGGAAAAGATAAGCAAGATATTTGAACCGTTCACCCAAGCAGATGGCTCCACTACCCGCGAATATGGCGGAACCGGATTAGGACTGACCATATGTTCCAACTTGGTTTCCCTGATGGGAGGTAGAATTTGGGTAGATTCGGAGGTCGGAAAAGGGAGTACGTTTTATTTTGATATCCGATCAGGTCTCACCAAAGTAGAAGAAGTCGAACCAATACCCATAGGGCTTGAGAAGTTAATAGACTTGAAGGTCCTAGTCGTGGATGATAACGCCACCAACAGGTGCATTTTAGGGGAGATATTACAAAGGTGGGGCGTCAAGCCGACGATGGTGGATAACGGTTTTGCCGCCTTGGGCGCCCTGAGACGGGCCAAAGAAAACAATGAATTATTTTCCCTGGCCATTCTCGATTTACTTATGCCCCAAATGGACGGATTCGAACTAGCCCAAAAAATCACGGAAAGTCCTGATTACAGCGACATCAAAATAATGCTTCTTGCTTCAGCCGGTCAACGGGGGGATGCCGGATTATGGAAGGAATCAGGCATATCAGCCTATCTCACCAAACCGGTAAGATATTCAGACTTATTGGACGCCATCTTGATGGTAGTAGATGCCACAATGCCTGATGCAGATAAAAAATTCCCGGCGCCGGGTCATTCTTTAAAAGAAGGCCAGATAAAGCTGAATATTCTCCTGGTGGAGGACATTGTTATCAATCAACGGTTGACTCAGGCCATTCTGGAGACTCGAGGTCATAATGTTTCTATCGTCAATAACGGTGCTGAAGCCCTGGGTGCGTTGGAGGCAAAAAAATTTGATCTGGTGCTGATGGATATTCAGATGCCGGTGATGGATGGAATTACCGCCACAGAAAAAATTAGGGAAAAAGAGAAGCTGACTGGAGACCATATTCCCATTATCGCCATGACGGCATTTGCGATGAAAGCTGACCAAGACCGCTGTTTGGCGTCTGGAATGGACGGCTATATTACTAAGCCGATAGATCCCGAAGAGACGGTAAAATACATCGAGTCGTTGGCTCATGGGCCTAAGAAGGTTGAGTCGGTCGAAGAGCAGCTTGGGTCAAACATAGCTTTCGATAGGAAATCCTTCATGGAACGTTGTGGTAATGACATGGCGTTGGTCATCGAAATGATAAATCGTTTCTCTGATAACTATTCAAAGTACCTTAATGGTATCCATGAAGCGATTGAATCTAATGATCCACAAAAGCTGCATCATTGTGCCCACTCCCTTAAAGGGACTTCAAGCATTTTTTCAGCTCATAGAACGGCTAAACTAGCTTCGGAATTGGAATTTATTGGCAAAAATGAGCAGATGGACAAATCAAATGAGGTTTATAACCAATTAGTCGAAGAAGTGGAACTTCTTATCTGCGACTTGAAAGAATTTATTTCATAGCCGGCATTGTCCGGTTAGGTTTTTGCTTAAAGCAAGATTGGGTTTCTTGGAGGGTGGCGCTTCGCTGATTCTGGGTAAGGGTTCAGGTGAAAAGCCTGATTAGCGATCGGGGTTTAAGGCGGGTGAAGATGATGTGGGCGGCCAGGTCGAAGAGATGCGTGACCCGGTCGGCTAAATGTGAGTCGGAGGTGGCCGCGACAGCGTCCTTCCTGGCGGCAATCTCGTCGTCGGGAGTTTTTACAGCCATGGCCGTGTTATCGATCCCCAGTCGGGCCAACTGCTCTTGCGTCATGGCGGCCAAGAGACCGCTGTGGGAGATGGGGGCGTCAAAGTAGGCCAGGATTTCAGCCGGCTGGAGAGAATAAATCGCCTCAGCCAGGAGGGAGACGGCCTGTTCCGTCACCGGAGTCAAGGTGTGTCCGCCCCGGACCCCGGCGATGTCCCTGACTAGACCATCATCAGCCCAGATCAACGTGATGCCGGTTAGGGCGCTTTCCAAGGTGATCACCACATTGTGGCCGTCAACGGCTAATATCCGACCTTTGATCCGGTCAGGCGGCAACAGCTTCTCCTTCCTGGCTTCGGCCTCAGTCGGACCAAATACCCCCCGATGGAGAATGTGCCGCCCCGCCGCGTTAAGATTGTATCTATTCCCCACCAAGGTCAGGGAGGCGGCCCGGGGATAGCCGTGGGTCAAGAGGTACCGGAGATCTTCGGCCGCATGCAACAACACCGCATCCGCCTGAGGGATATCCAGGGCGTTCATTAGAGTCCCAACTGATCGCTGATTTCCTTCATGGCCTCGATGGACAAAGCGGCGAAGTCGTCAACGGAGAAACCCAACTGCTCGCACAAGCGGATGTGGTCCCGGTTTACCCCCTGGGCGAAATGTGTTTCCTTC
>JADFYC010000055.1:9532-12747 GCA_015233295.1 Deltaproteobacteria bacterium
ACCGGTGATGGTTTCGGCGGAGGTAATGGCCAGGTCGATGGGTGACGTTCTGGTCAGACCCAGGTTTTCGGCGTTGTGGGCTCGGATAGCCGACTTAATTTCTTCGGGCACGGGGTCTTCCAGGGCATCCAGGATGGCTGTCGTGATCAAGCCGTGGTTGGCCATGTCGTCTTTGGTTTCGTTGTAGTCTAAATCATGGAGCAACCCGGCCAGCCCCCAGGTGTCCGCGTCGTGGCCCAACTTGCCGGCCAGGTGCCGCATAATGACTTCCGTGGCCAATGAATGCTTGACCAGCATGTCGCTTTTCAGGTGGTCCTGGATCAGTTGAAAGGCCTGTTCACGGGTAAAAGCCATTGGTCGTCACTCCTGTGCGGGTCACGCGTTGCGTGTTGCGGGTTGCAAGTTGCGGGTTATTCGTTGTTTCCCATAAATAATCATTAACAAACAACAAGCAACCAGTAACAAGCAACCAGTAACAGGTAACCGGCAACTTGAGGTTACGCCGCCTTGCGGGTCATTTTTTTCAATCGGTTGATTCTTCGCCTAATGATATCGGACGCCTTTCGGTTTTTCTCCTGACTTGCCTCGACCTTTTTATCTTTTAGAGCGAGAATCTTTTTCTTTAGCTCCCGCACCGAGGTGGCCGAGCCGCTTTTCTTGACTTCCAATGGAATGCCCTTAACTTTCTTAATGGCCACTATCAGCTCTTCTTTGTCCATGCCATGAACCCCGACGATCTCACCCAAACTTAAGGCCAACTCGCGTAGTTCCTTAGCCGTCATCTTCTCGAGGGGTTTTTCCTTTTGGATTTTCTTCTTTTCCTTACTCATGGTATCTCCTTATAGGTATCTAAAATAATTAAGAACCAGGACTGAAAGGCCCAGTCTTCCGACCATTGGCGACAAAAATAATTACTATAGACCATAATCCTGGCATTATCAAGATATTTTACGTTGGCTTTTGGGTGTCGATCTGGGCTTTTTGAAGTTTGCCGCTGAAATCGCGGTAAATTACCTTCCATTTAGTATAATGATCAAGCGATCCGCCCCGGCCTCCGGCCTCCCGTGGGCCCAGACCGGTAGCTTTGGTGCCGCCAAAAGGAAGATGGATTTCGGCGCCGATGGTGGAGGCATTGATGTAAACCAGCCCGGTGTCCAGGTCCCTCTCGGCGGTGGCCGCGGCATTGACATCGCGGGTGTAAATGGCTGAGGACAAGCCGTAACGAACTCCATTGACCACCTCAATGGCCTCCCCTAAATCCTGAACTTTGATGACCGAGACCACGGGGCCGAAAATCTCTTCCTGGGCGATGGTCATCTGGGGCTGGACATCCACAAATATGGTTGGGGTGTAAAAATAACCGGTAGCGCAAGCCCCATCCCGACAGATCTTCCCGCCCAGAACCAGGGTGGCGCCTTCTTTGATGCCCACCTGAACGTACTGGCTGACTTTTTCCAACTGATCCCAGTGAGCCAGAGGACCGACATCCGTTTCCGGTAACAACCCGTCACCCAAGACCAGGGCGGCCGCTTTGGCTTTAAACGCCTTGACGAATTGGTCATGAATCCCGGCCTGGAGGACAATCCGGCTGGCCGCCGTGCATCGCTGACCCGTGGTTCCGAAGCCACCCCAGACGGCGCCTTCCACGGCCAGGTCCAGGTCGGCGTCATTCAACACGATGATGGCGTTCTTCCCGCCCATTTCCGTGGCCACTTCTTTGTGGTTGCGGCCAAGGCCGGCCTCGATCTGGGATCCTACCACCCAGGACCCGGTGAATGATACGGCATCAACTTCGGGGTGGTCGACTAATGGCGTCCCCACTTCCGGGCCTGTGCCGTGGACCAGGTTAGGTACTCCCGGGGGTAATCCCGCCTCGATCAGCACCCGGACGAATTCTGTGGCGCAGACTCCGGTATAACTGGATGGTTTGAACACCAGGGTATTACCACAGATCAGGGCCGCGCAAACTTTCCAGGCGGGAATGGCGATGGGAAAGTTCCAAGGAGTAATCAAACCGAATACCCCCTTGGGTACCCGGATGGATTTCATGTCTTTGTCCCGGAGTTCCGAATGGACCGTTTCACCCGACAACCTCCGCCCCTCACCGGCCATATAATAGGCCATATCGATGGCTTCCTGGGCGTCGCCGAGTCCTTCACTCAAAACTTTGCCCATCTCCATCGTCACCAGCCGGCCCAGACGGTTTTTTTCCCGTTTGAACACCTCAGCGGCGGCGTAGAGGATTTCACCCCGGATGGGCGCAGGAGTCAACCGCCACCGGTCAAAGGCGCTTCGGGCCGCAGTCACCGCCCGGTCCACATCTTCGGTGGAAGACCGGGGAATGATCCCGATAATTTCGTCAGTCCGGGCCGGATTGAGGCTGTCCATGGTTTGGCCTGAAACTGCCGGAACCCATTGCCCGTTGATATGGTTCAGATAAGACTCTGGCATAGGTTATCCCTCCTGATCGGCGGGTCCAATGTTAGGCTTCGGAGCGGTTGGGTTGGTTGAAGGCTTTAAAGTGCTATGAACCTGGGTGGCGGTAGGGACAGGCGCCTCGTTAGACTCCGAGCGGAGCGATGCATGGGAAATCGCTTCTCGGGTTGTCGCCGGGTTCGGGCGGGGCGCGGCGGCGCTATGCGACATATTCAAGAAAGCACTAAACATCTCGATGGGCAAAGGGAAAATGGTGGTGGAATTATTCTCCACGGCGATTTCACGCAAAGTCTGGAGATAGCGAAGTTGCAGGGCAATGGGATGAACTTCGATGATTGCGGCCGCCTCGACCAATTTGGTGGCTGCCTGGAACTCGCCCTCGGAGTTAATAATTTTGGCCCGGCGCTCCCGTTCGGCTTCCGCCTGCTTGGCCATGGCCCGCTGCATATCTTGAGGCAGGTCGATATGTTTTACCTCCACGGTGGTCACTTTGATGCCCCAAGGATCCGTGTGTTTGTCCAGTATCTCCTGCAGTTCCGTGTTGATTTTTTCCCGTTCGGATAAAAGCTTGTCCATTTCCGCCTGGCCGCAAACGCTTCTTAGAGTGGTCTGGGCTAACTGGGAAGTGGCGAAAAGAAAGTTTTCCACCTGGACGATGGCCTTAGTCGGGTTCATCACTCGGAAATAGATGACCGCACTGACTTTCATGGAGACGTTGTCCCGAGTGATGACGTCCTGGGGCGGGACGTCCATGGCCACCAGGCGCAGGCTGACCCTGA
>JADFYC010000055.1:12870-13917 GCA_015233295.1 Deltaproteobacteria bacterium
GGCTGAAGCCAGAAATAGCACCACCACTACGACAATGGACAGGACACCGAACATAGCTCTTCTCCTCTGTTATGGGTTTCAGGTCGAGTGCTTATCAAGACTGCCTCCGGCCGGGTCCTTCGGCTCCAGGTCAGAGTTGGGCATATGCTTCACTGTGAGAGTCAGGTCGACTACTTTGGTGACTATGACGGCCTCTCCTTCAGATATCGGGTCCCGGCTGTGGGCATTCCAGTATTCGCCATGAATGAAAACTCTGCCCCCGGCCGCGTCAACCCGCTCGATGACCCGCCCGGTTTCGCCGATCAAACCGGCTTCGCCGGTGATGGGTTCGGAGAACTGGGCCCGCACCACCAACGTCGTCACAGTTAAAAAAAATATGGCCGTAATTAATATGGTTGGAAGGAAGACACTCCAAGACACCTGCATGGTACTTCCGACCTGCCGGAACAAAAATATGGAACCCAGGGTCAGGCAAATCAGGCCGGATAGAGCCAACAGCCCGAAACTGGGGATTTTGATTTCCAGCAGCAGGAAGATCAGGCCAAGAACTATTAATAGCATCCCGGCGTAGTTGACCGGTAGCGCCTGAAAAGCATAAAAGGCCAACACCAGGCAGGTTGCCCCGACCACGCCGGGAAAGACTGCTCCAGGATGGGAGAATTCGAGATACAGACCAGCTAGTCCAATCATCATCAGGATATAAGCGATATTCGGATCGCAAATGATTTTGAGGATACTCTCCCGAAGATCCTCCACGGTTCGTTGTAAGACATAAGGACTGGTCTGGATGGTGCCGGACCGGCCTCGGCCCTTGATGGTGAATCCGTTAATTTTATTGATCAAATCATCGGTGTTGTCGGCTACAAAATCTATCACGTCCAAATCTAAGGCTTTTTCGGCGGTGATGGAAACGCTTTCTTTGACCGCCTGGGCCGCCCAGTCAGCATTCCGGCCCCGTTTTTCGGCCAGGCTTCTGACATACGCGATCATATCGTTTTCTGCTTTCAGAGCCATGGTCTTAGCCACATCTTGACCACCCGCGGACAC
>JADFYC010000560.1 GCA_015233295.1 Deltaproteobacteria bacterium
CCAAATCAAAAGCCAGGTTACCGCCACCGGAGTAACCGCATAAAATTAACGGGCCGGAAGGTTGCCGGGCACAGATTGATTCGGCATATTTCTCCAGCCGATCCTCTTCAAGCACAAAATCGAAGCTGCAAATGGAGTAGTCGGTCAGTCTAGCGGCCAGGCCCTGGTAAACCATCCCATATCCCGGCAATGGCGGGAAAAAGAACACCTGGCGGGGCTGGTTCGGGTTGAACAAAATAAGCGGAACAACCGTCTGTTCCGATTGGGTCGGATGTAAATTTAAAATCTGCCGGGCCAGATTATGTATAGTCAGGGCCTGAAAAACAGCATTCAACTCCACCTGGACATCCAGCTCTTTCTTGATCTTAGAAACCAGTCGAATGGCCTTGATGCTATGCCCGCCCAGATCAAAGAAGCTATCATGAATTCCAATTTTCGTCCGGCCCAGCACCTCTTCCCAGATGGCGACCAGTTTTGTCTCCAGTTCATTGCCCGGAGGCACGTACTGACCCTGTCTGGAACTCAGGGCGGTCGGATCAGGCAAGGCTATTTTATCCACCTTTCCATTGGTGGTCAATGGAATTCGTTCTAAAGGGACGAAGTAGGTGGGGATCATGTAATCAGGGAGAAACCTACTCAGGTAATCAGGCAATTCAACTACATTAAACTCCGGGCGGGAGACGAGGTAGGCCACCAGCTCTGCGGTTGTCCCCTGGAACTTCCGGGCCAAGACCACGGCCGCGTCAACGTCCGGATGTTGCATCAGAGTGTGCTCAATTTCGGCCAACTCGATCCTGAATCCTCTTATTTTGACCTGATCATCCTTACGGCCCAGGAATTCCAGGTGGCCGTCCGGCAACCATCGGCCCAGGTCCCCGGAGCGGTAAAGCCGCTCCTCCGGCCGAAAGGGATGATTAATAAATTTTTCAGCCGTGGTTTCAGGTTGGTTCAGGTAACCCTGAGCCAGCCCGTGTCCGGAAACGCAGATCTCCCCTGGAATGCCTTGAGGCGTCAGGTTCAGTGACTCGTCTAATATGAAAACGCAGGTGTTGGCGATGGGCCTACCGATGGGAATGCGATTATCGTATATTCTGTCCGGATCGACCTGGTGATAGGACACGCACACGGACACTTCAGTGGGACCGTAGGCGTTGAAATACTGTTTAGTCCGGCTGTAATACAGCGCATCACCGACTATGGCCGGTTCCCCTGCGGTAATTATGGTCTTAACCGGTCCCAGTTCATGACCTTCCAGGCTGGCCAGGTAAATGGGGGGGAAAGTGATCACGGATATCTGGTGCTTCTCCAGATAATCCAGAAACCGGTCGGGCCGGCTGATGGTGTCCTTGCTGATCAGGACCAGGGCCGCTCCGGCGAACAGGGCCATGAACACCTCGGATAGGGAGGCGTCAAAGCAAGGGGAGGCGAACTGGACCACCCGGTCCGAGGCGGTGACGCCAAACCCCCTGACCTGATCCAGAGACATATTTATAAAACCCTGGTGTCCAATCATGACTCCTTTAGGTTTTCCGGTAGAGCCGCTGGTATAGATGACATAAGCCAGATTCTGCGGAGTAATCCGACCGACGGGATTACTCGGTGACCGGCTGGCCAAAGGAGCCAGATCAATTATCTGGGCCACCGAAAATGAGCCGCAAAGGGTGAGATACTTATCTTCAGTCAGCAACACCCGGCAGCCGCTGTCCCGGAGCATGTAGTTGATCCGTTCCCGCGGGTAACCGGGATCGATGGGCAAATAGGCGCCGCCGGCCTTGAATATCCCCAAGAGACCGATCACGGCCCAGAAAGACCGGTCGACCAGCAGACCGACCCGCTCTTCCGGTTGGATTCCCTGGTGGCTGATCAGGTATTGGGCCAGGTAATTGGCCCGCTCATTGAGTTCGCGGTAGGTCAATTGGGCATCTTCAAAAATCAAGGCGGGTTGGTCCGGAGTCCGGGCCGCCTGGGCTTCGAACAACTCGGTAATGGTTTTATCCCTGGGGTAGGTCGTCTCTGTTTGGGTGAATTCGACCAGCAACCGGTGTCTTTCCTCATTGGGGAGCATCTCCAGCCGGTTTACCGGA
>JADFYC010000561.1:0-541 GCA_015233295.1 Deltaproteobacteria bacterium
GGCCAAATATCTGGGCGTGACCAAGGTCGCCTCATCCGAAGAGCTTTTGTCTGCTTGCTCAGAAATTGAGAGCCGGCTTCCCGCACCCTTTGCCGTGTTGATTCATGGTGATTTCAACGTCAACAATGTCGTCTACAACCATGAACTGCAACGGGTCCACTTCATTGACCTGTACCGGTCCAGGTATGCCGATTACGTGCAAGATGTCTCGGTCTTTCTCATCTCGAATTTCAGGATCCCGGTTTTTGATGAAGAACTGAGATCCAGGTTAAACTGGATCATCGAAAAATTCTATGAGTTCTCCAGCCAATTGGCCTTGAGTTGGCAAGACCGGACGTTCAACGCCCGGCTGGCCCTGGCCCTGTCCAGATCCTTTTATACCTCCACCAGATTTGAATTAAACAAGGAATTCGCCCGAGAGATGTATTTGCGGGCTCATTTCTTAATGGAAAAAGTGGCCGGATATGGCGCGGCCGGCGGGTCCTGGACGGATTTTGTCTTTCCATTGTCTGTATTATATTATTAAGTATAACCTGACTTC
>JADFYC010000561.1:587-2071 GCA_015233295.1 Deltaproteobacteria bacterium
TGCGATCATTTGCTTGACTTTGGCCGGCCGTGGCTTGAATACAAGCCTTCGGACACAAACGTTTTGTTTTTTTAATCTGCGCGAATCGGCGCAATCTGCGGATTGAATCATGGCGTTGAAGTTGATACGCCACCTGCGGGAGAGCTGAGCCTTTTGCAGTAACCTGGTAAAGGAGTTAAGTGTGACCAGAATTGGTGTGGTTGGAATCAAAGGAAGCTGGTCTTCGGAAAAGTTGGCCGACGCGGTAGCTGAGATGACCGGCTTTAGGCTATTGATCGGCATGGATGAAGTAAGTTTGGACTTTGAATCGGGGCGGGCGTTTTTCCAGGGATGTGATTTGACCGAACTCGATGCTTTGATAATCAAGAAGATCGGCCTCACCTACTCGCCCAGCCTGCTGGACCGGTTGGAAGTCTTGCGTTATCTCAATAGCCGCGGCCTGCCCATGTTCTCCAAACCGGGCAACATCATTGGCGTCTTGAACCGGCTGTCTTGCACCGTCACCTTGCAATCGGCCGGTATCCCCATGCCGCCGACTACTATCACCGAAGACGTTACCGAGGCCTTGAAGGCCGTCTCCGAGTATGGAGAAGCCGTTTTTAAACCTCTTTACACGTCAAAGGCCCGCGGTATGGTGGTCATTAAGTCCGGTTATGGGACGAAGGAGGCCATCGAATCCTACCGGAGCGAATATTCCTCCATGTATATCCAAAAGAAGATAGATATCCCAGGTAAGGACCTGGGGGTGGTGTTTTTGGGCGGCGAATACCTGACCACCTATGCCCGATGCCGGGTCCCCGGTTCATGGACCACGACTACTTTTTTCGGAGGCCAATATGAACCGTATGATCCGCCGCCGGCCATTATTGACTTAGCCGGCCGGGCCCAAAGTTGCTTTGGCCTGGACTTTACCTGTGTTGACGTGGCCGAGACCGGTGCCGGACCGGTTGTCTTTGAAGTATCGGCTTTTGGAGGATTTCGGGGCTTGGAAAAGGCCCAGGGCATTGACGCCGCCGAGAAGTACGTCACCTATGTTTTAGCGAGGCTCGCATCATGGAAGAAAATCCCATCTCAGCCCTTGACCTCATTAGCCGGTTGCGGACAACGTACCCGGTAACCACCGGCCTCAACCTGGTTTTTGGACAGGTGAGAATAGCCTTAAAGACAAATCAGCCGACCCTGGTGGATGTATTAGAGGAGTATTTCGGGTCGTTCGTCTCCACGGAAGGTCCCGCCGACATCACCATTACCGCCCATGAAGCTCCAATTCAGACCTTTCCGTTCTCCTTCACTCAGAAGACGCCGGACCCCGGTAAGACGAAGGTAAAGGAAGAATATGTGGAACTCGATGATGGGCGGATCGTCCGCAAACGACTGACCGGTCTCTGTTTCGTCTTTAACAGCCGGGAACACCTGGCTATCGGGCCTTGCCTGAGTAATGCCAATCAAATCGTTAATTTTATCAATAATCGCTATATCCAGTG
>JADFYC010000562.1:0-1515 GCA_015233295.1 Deltaproteobacteria bacterium
ACAAATGCCCCCAATATAAAGTTACCGTTGTCGATATTAATCCCACCAGAATTGCTCAATGGAATTCTTCCAGTCTGCCCATTTATGAGCCCGGCCTGAAAGAGATCGTGGAAGCGGCTAGAGGCCGGAACCTGTTTTTCAGTACAGACATTGAAAAAGGGATAGAAGAGGCCAGCATCATTTTCGTGTGTGTCAATACCCCAACCAAGACTTTTGGGGAAGGCGCCGGCCTGGCCTCGGACCTGCAGTATCTGGAAAAAACCGCC
Organism: Deltaproteobacteria bacterium; assembly: GCA_015233295.1. Classification (GTDB taxonomy): domain Bacteria; phylum Desulfobacterota; class JADFXK01; order JADFXK01; family JADFXK01; genus JADFXK01. Next base: position 267 of record JADFYC010000562.1, read on the forward strand.
CGGCGGATAATCCAGTGCGCCAACTCACCCAAGATAATTATCGAGAAGAGCACCCTTCCGGTCAGAACGGCCCAGGCCATGGAGCGGATCCTGGCGTCTAATCCCAAAGGAATTCATTTCGATGTCCTGTCTAATCCCGAATTCCTGGCCGAAGGGTCAGCCATAAAAGATTTAGAGAACCCGGATCGAGTCCTGATCGGGTCCCGTGAAACGGCCAACGGCATTAAGGCCCGAGAAGAATTAATTGAAATATACGCTAACTGGGTCCCCCGGGAGCGCATCATCTCTTCGAATATCTGGAGCAGCGAACTGGCTAAACTGGTCGCCAACGCCTTTTTGGCTCAGAGAATTTCGTCGATCAATTCTATTTCCGCGCTCTGTGAAGCCAGCGAGGCCGATGTCTCCGAGGTCGCCCGGGCCGTGGGTATGGATAGCCGGGTGGGGCCGAAGTTTTTGAACTCCAGCGTCGGTTTTGGGGGATCATGTTTTCAAAAGGACATCTTAAACCTGGTCTACATTTGTCGGCACTATGGGCTTGATGAAGTGGCCGATTACTGGCAACGGGTCGTCGATATAAACAATTACCAGAAAGGCCGCTTTGTCATGAATATGCTTAAGGCCATGTTCAATACTTTGGCCGGGAAGCGAATATGCCTTCTGGGGTTCGCCTTCAAAGCCGACACCGGCGACACGCGGGAAAGCCCCGCATTGTATATTACCAAAAAGCTCCTGGATGAAAGAGTGAACCTGGTCATAACCGACCCCGCGGCTTTAGAAAACGCTAAATTTGATCTGCAGGGAACCGAGGGACAAATAGATTTTGTGGCTGATCCCTACGAGGCTGGCGCGGGTTGTGAAGCGGTCGCCGTAATTACCGAATGGGGCATTTACAAGGAGTTGGATTTTGAGAGAATTTTTAGTTCAATGACCAAGCCGGCTTTTATTTTTGACGGTCGGAATATTCTTGACCATCATCGGCTCTTTAAAATGGGTTTCAATGTCTTTCCGATTGGAAAACCTGCATTAACGCATTTCTAATGGAAAACGTCCAGGTCGTCCGAGGCCGAATTTTACCAAATTTAAGAAAGAGCAAAACGCATCAAGGCGATGCTCTTTAACCAATTGAACGAAGAATGCAAGATTTCAATTCCGGGCGACCACAATGTCTCCAATCACAAGACATCACGCCTTAACTAATGCGCTGGCCCAGGAAATCACCATATCCGACCGCCAGCTTCTATCCTGTTTG
>JADFYC010000562.1:1650-2053 GCA_015233295.1 Deltaproteobacteria bacterium
CTTACTGAAGTTGCTCAAGAAAATGCGGGGATTAATTGTTCAATATGTTGAATTTCCAAACTTATTAGATGAAGAACATAAAGACGAAAATCCCCTGTTGCGACATCCCGTCGATAGGCAGCAAGCCCTGGCCATTGCCCGAAAACTGGTTGGCATGTTGGCCAAACATCCTCCGGATGAAACTCAAAAGAAGAGGATTTCTTATTTTCTGGCCTCGGCCGAAAACATCAAATTTTCCAACCTGATCTTAGACCTGCTTACCCAAAGCCATCTTATCGAAACCTCCATGCGTCAGTCTCGGTTGTCCTTTCCCGAAGATCCCTTGTTGCAGCTTCTGGCCAGGCAACAGCGGAAGCGAGGGCTGTGGACTATGTTAAAGACAAGCCGCCTAGCGCGTCTCCTG
>JADFYC010000563.1 GCA_015233295.1 Deltaproteobacteria bacterium
AGCATCCGGATGTTGCCCATTAGCACCACATTCAGCAAGTTCAAACGATTAGTCCGGGATCTGTCTAACGAAGTGGGCAAGGATGTCCTCTTGACCACGGAAGGCGGGGAGACCGAACTGGATAAGACAGTGATTGAACGACTGAATGATCCCCTGGTTCATATTATCCGGAATTGCATCGATCACGGCATCGAATCACCGGAAAGAAGGCTGGAGAAGGGCAAAGCCGGACAGGGGGAGATTCGTCTCTCGGCCGCCCACTCGGGACCGAATGTCCTGGTCCGCATTTCTGATAACGGAGCCGGCCTGAACCGGGAGGCCATCCGGGCTAAAGCCGTAGAAAAGTGTTTGTTGGCCCCCGAGGCGGAGTTGAGTGACAGTGATGTTTATTCCATGATTTTCGCTCCGGGATTTTCCACAGCCGCCACCATCACCGGTGTTTCCGGCCGTGGAGTGGGCATGGACGTGGTCAAACGATCGGTTGAGACCTTGCGTGGGACAATTGAGGTGACCAGCCAACGCGGCCAAGGGACGACCATAACCCTGAAACTACCATTGACTCTGGCCATTATCGACGGACTGCTGGTGGAGGTATCTGAGGCCTTTTTTGTTTTGCCGCTTTGGGTGGTCAAGGAAGTGGTGGAGTTGACCAGGGAGGACCTGGCCCAAGCCCATGGCAAACATATCGCCAACGTTCGTGGAGAGATCGTGCCCTATGTCCCCTTGCGTGATTCATTCTTCCGGATGGACGGCGACCCGCCCTCGATTGAACAAATCGTTATCGCCGAGGTGGACGGGAGTCGGGTCGGGTTTGTGGTGGATCACGTCATCGGGGGGCATCAAACGGTGATTAAGACACTTGGAACATTATACAATAATTCTAGAGAATTCTCAGGAGCCACCATCCTAGCCGACGGTACCGTCGCCTTGATCGTCGATGCCCCGGTGATTGTCCACCAGGCTACCGAAGAAACGACCCATAATTATGGATAGGGCCTGAGCCGGATCGGGCCTAAACGTCTGCTCCCTAACCAGGCAAAGATGATGCGATAAATGGTGACAATTGCCCTTCTGACCATTAACCAATGAAACTCCAGATCGTTATGAACGTTGCGAAGGGGACGAGATGAAGAACCTGACCATCAAAGCCAAAATAATCATTGGTTTTGTTATCGTTTTGCTCATGATGGCCGGAAGTATGGTGATCAGCATTAAGAATCTGGCCCATGTCAATAATATGCTTGACGGCATCGTAGAGTCGTCAGCCGAAAAAGTCAAATTATCCCTGGAAATTGTCCAGGATGCTTTAAATGTAATTCGGGCTGAAAAAAATGTCATTTTATCTGAGACTCAAGAGGATATAACCAGATACGCGGCGGTTGAAGAAGAATCAAAGAAGCTGGTTCAAGAGAAAAAGCAGAAATTACTCAAACTGGTGGCCGCTTGTTCAGTCGCTCCCTGGGACATTTCACTGGCGCTGGAACTGATTTCTTGTGCGCCGGAGGCCACTTGATCCGAGGCTTGTTGCACATTGACTGCTATTTCGGTCAGATCTTTGACCATCTTTTCCAGGGCGATCATCAACTCATCTTTCTTGGATCTTTTTTCCACCCTGAGCATGAGATTGCCGTTGGCAATTTCCTGAGCCAATCTGGTCACCTCATTTAGAGCTTCAATCAAGGTATTCAAGTTATTCTTGATCTCATTGAAATCACCTCGATATTCATCAGAAATTTTTTCAGGCATGTCGCCTTTGGATATTCGGTCCACATATTTGGCGGCCACGTTCAACGGCCCGATGACGGCATCCAGCGTTTCGTTAACGCCCTTGACAATCTTGCCAAAATCACCACCAAATTTGGACGGATCACCCCGGGTCTCCAGCCTGCCCTCCACCGCAGCCTTAGACAACATGGCCGCCTCGGCTACAAGGCCGTTCACCGCGTCGATGCAACGGTTGAGATTGTTTTTAATCGTATTGAAATCACCACGATATTCGTCAGTGATCTTTTCCGGTATGGCCCCTTTGGAAATCTCGTCCAC
>JADFYC010000564.1 GCA_015233295.1 Deltaproteobacteria bacterium
TCATATTTAATTCATTCACTAAAACCATTGCCCCGGGGACGAAGTGCGGCTATTGTATCGCCCCAAAGAAAATGGTGGAAACGTTGACCCCCATCATCGCCAATACCCGGCTGAATCCCAACCTGCCCACTCAGGCATTCATTGCCGACTTTATCAAGTCCGGCGGCTTCGACGCTCACTTAACCTACCTGGCGGAGTTGTACCGTCCCCGGATGGAAACCTTAAACCGGGAGATGGCGGACAAGTTTCCAGAGATTAAACGAGCCGAAGTAACAGGCGGATTCTTTTTAGGCTTCTGGCTTCCCGGAATCAAAGACGACCGGGCTTTCGTCACTGCCGCCGAGGCCGCGGGGTTGCACATCACCTCATCCAAATCCGTATTTGCACCAAATATTCTGGACCAGGTCAAAGACCAGGGCTTCTACTTAAGGATCCCCTACCCGGCTTTGAATCCGGACGATCTGGCCCAGGGGATGACTATTCTGCGCCAGGTCTATACTCAGTTCGTCAACTAATGCCCGTCCGTCGGTCTAATGGAGGACGGGTCTCATGGAGAACCACAGATAACAGGGTGAAACGATGCTGGAAAATTTCTTCAAACCTCGTTCAATGGCTATCCTGGGCGCATCCTCAGACCCGAACAAGTTGGGATATAACCTGGTCAAAAACATGATTAGTTACGGTTATAAAGGACAGGTTTATCCGATTAATCCCAAGGCCGGGGAGATACTGGGGTTGAAGTCCTATAAAAGTCTCGAAGATGCCCCTCACCCCATAGATCTGGCCGTTCTTGCCGTGGCCCCCAAGTATGTCTTGGAAGCCATGGATCAGTGTGGCCGGGTGGGCATTGAATCCGCGGTGATCATCACCGGAGGCTTCAAAGAAACAGGCCGGGATGGCGCCAAATTAGAACGGGAGTTGGCCGAAGCGGCCCGAAGGAACCGGGTTCGATTGATCGGACCAAATTGCATCGGCATAATCGACACCCTTTCCGGCGTAAACGCCTCTTTTGCCGCGGACATGCCTCTGCGTGGGAACATCGGGGTCTTTTCCCAATCCGGGGCCATTTGCGTGGCTATCCTGGACTGGGCCCTGGGTGAAAATGTAGGATTTTCCCGGTTTGTCAGCCTGGGTAATGAAGCCGATATCACCGAAACGGAAATCCTGGAATCTTTCGGCCAGGATGACCAGACCAAGGTAATTATCGGTTACTTAGAATCGGTGGAAAGAGGCCGGGATTTCATGGAAACGGCCTATCGCATCTCACATATCAAACCAGTCATTATTATTAAAGCCGGGGTGACCGCGGCTGGGGCTAAGGCGGCTTCCTCTCATACCGGGGCCATGGCCGGTTCGGAAAACGCCTATGAAGCAGCCTTTAAACAGGCCGGGATCATCAGGGCTTACACCATGGCTGAATTGTTCAACTTCTCATTGGCTTTCTCAACTCAACCTTTACCCGCGGGGCCGAACCTGTGCATTATCACCAATTCCGGTGGACCCGGAATTATCGCCGCCGACGCGATTGAAAAAACACAACTCCACCTGGCCACTTTATCTAATGAAACTATTTCTGAACTAAGAACTTTTCTGCCGGCTATCGCCTCCCTTTACAATCCCGTAGACATTATCGGCGATGCCGACGCTGAAAGGTATCGCCGGACGTTGGCCACTATTGTTGAGGACACCAACGTTCATAATATTTTGGTGATGCTGGCTCCCGCGGCCATCACTCATATTGATGAAACCGCCGCGGCCCTGGCTCCGATTGCCAAACAGGCGCCAAAGCCGGTGGTTACCTGTCTCATGGGCCGAAAACGAGTCGAGATGGGGCGCAAACTCCTGTTAGAGGCCGGCGTCCCGTCCTACAATTATCCTGAAAGCGCCATTAACTCATTAAACGCCATGTATAAGCACCGGCAATGGTTAGACCGCCCCGAACGCGTCTACCCAACCCTGCCTGGGGACAAAAGCGCCGTCCAGAGAGTGTTTGATGAAGTGACGGCCACCGGCCGCAACGACTTGATCGAGGCCGAA
>JADFYC010000565.1 GCA_015233295.1 Deltaproteobacteria bacterium
GCCCGGCTCAAACGAATCCGAGGCTGATCTGAAGGGACAAATCCAGCCGCGACTATCGAGTCCGCAACAATCCGAAAGTCCCGGCTGGTCACATGGATTACTGGTTCCACGACCAGGAGCCGGCTTTCATCTCGGAGGCAACCGCGGACCTGGTCAAAGAACGCCTTTCGATCGTTAATTTCGTGGGCCATCCAAAAAGCCAGAGCGAAGTCCGCTGTTGCGGTGAGGCCGAGCTGATCCGGCCGGCACAGGTGGGGCTGAATACGATCGGCCAGTCCCGCCCATTTGGCCCGGTTAAGCAAGACTCGAAGCATGTCCGGTTGAACGTCCACTGAAATGACTCGTCCTTCCGGGCCGACCAACCCGGCCATCCCGATCGAAAAAAAGCCCATGCCGCAGCCCAAATCCAGCACGGTCATCCCCGGTTTTATTTGCCCGCCCAATAGTTTTTCGGGATTATGAATAAGGCGCCGTAATCGATGATCAAAAGTATAGGCCAGCCACCAGGGGCAGGTATGGTTTTTCATTACTTCTCGTCTCCAACACGGGTCATCGTGTCATTATCGAGTGGCTCTACCTTAAGGGGATCCCTCCTTCGCCAATCGCTTTCCAGAGATTTCTCCTTAGCTTATAATCATTTTTCCATTGATCGAGTATCCGCTGAAAGGAAATCGGATCAAGCTCTTTGGTGGCCGCCAGCCACATGGCATGGGTCGTATAATCGGATTTGTGTTCCACGCCCGGATTGGGAACAAATGTAGCCACGTTTTTTGCCCAAAAGTTGGTCAATGGGGTTATAAATTGTTCTCCGCCCATTCGTTTGAGCCAGATCCGCCGGCTCTTGTCATAGACTGCCCGTCCGTGTGGGCCACGTTCCACAATCCGTAACAAACTGGTAAACATGTTCTTGAGATCGCCCTGTGCGGCCAGGTCTCTGGTCAGGATGAAGAGGAGGGCCCGCTCTTTTGTCAAATCTTGCGTTCCGTGGGTTAGTGAGGTTATCCAGCTTGTCGTCTTGTCGCAAAACCAGCCGGTATTTTTGTCTTGGTCCAGGGCCGCGTCTATCAGCCACTTGATCCAGCAGTCACTAGATTCTTCCATAGACTTGAAGCCCGACCCCAGCGTGGCTTCTAAGACAATCCTTTTCCACTGATCAATCAAGTTGGATACCGCGGGGCGATCAACTTGTTCGACCTCTGCCGAGAACTTATCCCAGTCTGTCGGGTTCTGGTATGTGACTAACTGCAATTTCAAAGCATGGGCTCTGTGGTGCAGGCCCAGTCTCTCGACCGCGCCGATCCAGCCGGTCAGCAGGTCATGAATCGTCTCTTTGATCTGGGCCGGATCGATTCTTGAGTCGGCCATCAACAGGTCCTCTTCCGGGCGCCAAACACGGCCATTCTCCAGACCGATTACCCCGGCCATAGTCTGCTCATAGATTCGATCTGCTTCGGCAAAATCATTTTCTTGGACGGCATGGCTGATTAATGGCGGGCCGTATTCCCAGTTCTGGTGAAAAAGGTCTCGGCAGACCTGAAGATAAGCCGCGTGGTCGAATATTTTGGAATAATTTTGATATATTTGACTCCAGATATTGGCCCCGGGGCTAAGGTATTCTTTCCAAACCGGGTCGTTGACTTGCCGGGCAAGATAATCAAATAGTTGCCGTTGTTCATCCTCGGATAAGGAGAAAAAGAAATCAAAGACCGTTTTTTCGTCCAACTCCAGCAATGCCGGTTGAACCGTAACCTGGACCAGACGATTCAAGAAGGCCTCGGCACCTGGGGCGGCAAGCCATGTCCATTTGAGGAGACACTCCGTAAAGGCCCACCCCAGGTTGTGCGGTCCTTCTGCGGCCATCTTGGAGTCGGGATTAGATATGATCCGGTCTTCAATTTTCTTAACGGCATCCCAAAAGATGCTTTCATTTTCTTCTTTACGGTCGTGGATTACTTTCAATAACGGCAGCATCTTCTTGGTCACTTTATTCATTTCCGAGATGAATTGGCTGGTGTCGGTATAGCCTAACA
>JADFYC010000566.1 GCA_015233295.1 Deltaproteobacteria bacterium
CGATAAATTCGGCATCAAATTTGTGGGGCCCAATTGCATCAGCATCATCAATACCGAAAACGGGTTGGCCCTACCCTTCGTGCGACTGGACAAGGAAATTATCACAAACGGCAAAATCTCGGTGATCGCCCAAAGCGGCGGAGTCATTGTCAGTTGCATCAATTTGTTTTCTTGCGAAAACCTGGGATTTAACAAGCTGATCAGCATTGGCAATAAATTAAACCTGAATGAAAACGACTACCTGGAATACCTGATCAAAGATCCCGGGACGGAGATAATCGGACTTTATTTAGAAAGCATCTCGGACGGACGGCGATTAATTGACCTGGCTTCCCGGACCACCAAGCCAATCGTCGTCTATAAGGCCAACATCGGAAAATCAAGTCAATCCATTGCTAAATTTCATACCTCGGCTATAGCCGGAGACGCCCGGGTGGCTGCAGCCGCGTTTCGTCAGGCCGGCATTTCCCAGGTGGAAAACCTCAGAGACTTCATCGCCTGTTTTAAAGTCTTTTCTCTGCCTCCCATGCAAGGTCCGGGGTTTGCTATCCTATCCCGGTCCGGGGGTCACGCGGTTATGGCTGCAGATGCCGCCGACCAATATGGCTTCAATCTGGTTCCCTTTACCGACCGCTTTTTGGACGAGGTCCAGAGCCATTTCCGGGCTAAAGTGATCCGCCCCACCAATCCCCTCGACCTGGGCGACTTGTTTGATTTTGAGACTTATATCAAGATTGTTGAGAACGTCCTGAAAGAGGACCATGTTCACGGCCTGCTGTTTCAACATGTTTACGTCAGTCGCCTGGAAACGGCCCAAACCCGAGACATGCTCAAAGTCATCAGCCAACTGGCCGACCGATACCACAAGCCGGTCGCTTTTTGTCTTTTTGCGGACGAAAAGGAAATGCCCGTAGTAAAAAACACCGCTGATTATCCCGTATTTAATGAGCCGGAGGAAGCCGTCAAGGCCCTGTCCGTATCATGGGATCATTTTCGTTTCCTGAGCAAAAGAAAGGCACCTGGTCCGGCTGAGCTCAAATCCGATTCGTCTCCAGCTTCAATCCGGCATGAGAATAAAGAGGAACGGCCGGTGGACATGAATGAGATCATGACCCTTCTGGACAAGGCCGGCATCCGGGTGGCCCAAACGGTTACGGCCACGGCCCCGGACCAGGCGGTTGCGGCGGCCAGGTCCATTGGCTTCCCGGTGGCTCTGAAGCTGGATGTGCCGGGATTGAGCCACAAGTCGGATCAAGGCGGCGTCATTCTGAATCTGAAGAATGATCAGGAACTACTTGAGGCCTGGTCGCGGATCAGCGTCCGCCTGGAAGACTTCAGGGCCGGAGGCACGGCCAGAGGAATTATCGTCCAGCGGATGGTCCCGGGCGGAAAAGAAATAATTCTAGCCGGAAAACGGGATGAAGTATTTGGTCCGGTCATCATGTTCGGTTTGGGCGGGGTATTGGTCGAGGTGATGGAAGAGGTCGTCTTTCGGGTAGCACCCGTGTCTCAGGAAGAAGCCATAGAGATGATTAATGAAATTAGAGCGGGCAAGATACTGTCCGGCCTTCGTGGCGAATCCCCCAGTGACATTGACGCCCTGGCCGCGGCCATTACCGCCATGTCGGATATTATGCGTAATAATCCTGACATTTCAATTATAGAGATCAATCCGCTGGTCGTTTTGGCAAGAGGGGCCGGAGTGGCGGCGGTGGATGCCCGGATGATGGTCTTTTCCGGACCACAAGCTTCCCAAAGCCACCCCGGAAATTAGAAAACCGGTCATTATTGGACCTCAATTTATTGTTGCTTTCTTTGTTTTAACTTTGGATGATAGGCTGACTCATTTCCGGATAATTCCGTACGGAGAAGGATGAGGAAAATGACCTCCCGAAACAGCATCAGCCCGGACTCGCCAATTTCCGACGTGTTATACCATTACCGGCAGATTGCCTGTCTTTTGATCTTTCTCGCGTTGGCCCTTGGTTGTACCGATAAGGATGGCCGCGGGAATCAATCTGCCGA
>JADFYC010000567.1 GCA_015233295.1 Deltaproteobacteria bacterium
CTTTTATGGCCACTTTAAAAATCGACCAGGTATATAGGATGCCCAGCGCCAGGTTGATGCCCAATCCACCCAGGGCGACAGACCAACCTTTATTCTTTCGTGCGGCCGACATCGTTTTTTCCTCTAGTCGATCATGATTGAATCGCAAGATAATCGATCCGGCCAATGGGTCTCCGGGTGGTGGCAGCCAAGATTCGAACCCGGCATGGGGATGAAACCTGAACCCACTATGCTGAGTAATGCGACGAATTCTACGATATGGCGAGGGGAACGGTCAATAGGGGGTGGGCCGTATTTAGCGTGGGGAATACCCTACCGTCAGGGAGGAGGCACCCCGGTCCGAGGCTCCTATCAACGGGAGATCTAGATAAAGTCCTTACGGCCGGTGATTCAGGAAAAGTCATAGGGTCGCCGGTAGGGTCCGGGCCCCATGACGGGACTTAACTTCAGACGTATCCAGGTCGCACGATTATGAAGGATAATCAGTATTCGAGCTGGAATTGAACGCCGGCCAAGATCTCTTTGCCCAGGTTGAGGTTGTCTTCGGGGCGATCTCCATAAACATAGTACCCCAGTTCGGGCACCAGGGTAAAGTTTGTGGCCACAGCCACCGGAAAATTGATCACATAAGCCTTGCGGGAATAATCGTCATTAACCCAGGAGACCTGGCCCTGGCGAGTCCAGTCATCGTTCCGGTAGTGCGAATGGCCATAGATCAGATTGGTTGAGACAATGCCGAACTTGACGCCCAGATGGATCCATCCGCCATACTGGATCACATCTTTGAACTCCTCCTCAACCAAGATAGGCTTGCCGTAACCGTTCCGGTCGTTGCGAGTGAAGGCCCCAAGATTACGGCCATAATATGGATTCAACCGCAAGACCGCCGGGCCGTAGTTAATTTGGCAGGGCATATTAACCAACCAGGCGGCCACTGAGTCATCCTCACCTATGGGGACGCCTTGCCATTTGACCCGGCCCCATGCAAAACCAGGAGCGATATAGATCAGGCTCGTTTTATACCCTGCGCTTAATTCCAGCCCTGGAAGATCCCAATACCGGTCGCTGTTTTCGTCCGGGCCGGTGATGGCCCCACCGATTCTGCCTCCCGGCCCGGCAAACGCCCCCGCCTGGAGAGATATATGGCCTGACCTGTAAGTATAGTTCACCACAGGGACTCGGTTATAGTTTGGAGTGCCGCACCCTCTGAGCAGGGAGCGGCTGTTGACCTCTCGGCCCGAGCTTGAGGATTCGGCTGCTGCGCCGAGATATTGAGGACTAACGAACCTGGCGGTCAGCGGTTCGGTCTGGCCCGCTTGAAGCTTAGAATTGCCGAAGGCGTACTCACCATAAAGCTTGCGGAACTTTGCGTTTCCAGGATTTCTTCGGCTGTTGCTTAGTCCCACCTCAAAATAGCCGGAGACGTTATCTTGACGGAACCGGCCGTAAATCCGGGAAGAGGACGGCATATTGATAAAGACGCTGCTCACACGATTCTTGCCGTTGTTAGTCTGCGCCTTGTCTCTGGAGTCATAGCCCAATTCGACATAGGCCTTGAATCCGATTCTGAATTCGGCCATGGCCGTGGCCGCCGGCAGCAAACACGAGGCCAGAGCCAGGTAGACCAGAAACGGCCTTTTCATTGTTCTCTCACTCTTCCACTGATGACCCGACTCAAATTTTTCAGAGTTGAATTTAGCCGCCATATTGATAGATCGGATAACTCACAGCCTCCAACTCGTCAACGGCAAATGGAAAACCTACAGGTTAGGGGCCGGTTGGAATCGGCCATTCCAAGAAAATTTCGGGCTGTGCGGTTAGTACGTTCGGCGCTGATATATGCTCGTACAATCATGTTACGAGTTATGCGGGTAGCTTGAATTCCAATTCACCCTTTTCGAGCCACCTTGTCATCTCATGGTTTAAGTTAGTCGCGGTCAGGACGGCCAACGCAACAGACTCTCCAACAGAATGTGCCTGCCGTTAGCGTTTTCAGCCTTTAGGTAGCCGATGTTTTTGAGG
>JADFYC010000568.1 GCA_015233295.1 Deltaproteobacteria bacterium
CTGGGGTTACTTTCAGCCACGATGAACCTGGTATCCAACGAAAATTTTCTTTTATCTTTTTTCACTGCCATAATAAACCGCCACCACAAAAGGTCTGATCCCCGGATTCATGATCATTAAAAGGGGCCTTATCTTCTTAATAATCCAACCTGAAACATATATTATAGTTAGGTTCTTTGCGCTTCTCCCGACACCATATTTCAGGTGAGACCATAATTCAAGAAAAAAACATCAACCAGCGTCCATCCATCGAAGGGTGCAGAGATCTCCCAGTGGTCAAGTATAATACTTTGCCGGGGCACCTTCATCCAAAGATAGCTCATTATAATAGCTTAATAAGTATGCTATCTCCGCCAAACTGTCTCTCGTTCCGAGTTGGACTTTTCCTACTTTGGTAGAAATCGGCATCGGTTTGCTACGGCTGATTTTCCTCGGCCTGGTTAAGAAAAAAATCTTCCATGCGTTCCAGGAGTGGGCCGAACGTGTTCACGTCCAGGGCCGAAATGGATACCGCATCGTATTGCTGGCATCGATTGGCTACCGTCAAGGGATCAGCCAGGTCCTCTTTATTCAGAACCATCAAGATGGGAATCTGGTCAAGATTGATCTGAGCCAGGATTTGTTCCACGGCTGTGGTGTGTTTCTCGAATGCCGGACTACCGGCATCGACGACGTGGAGGAGCAAGTCAGCGTCTTCCATCTCTTCTAGGGTGGCCTTAAATGCCTCCATCAGGTCTTTGGGTAAATCGGCGATGAATCCTACCGTGTCGGTAATAATGACTTCTACGTCCCTGGGGAACCTGAGCCGTCGGCTGGTGGGGTCCAATGTCGCGAAAGGCTTGTTCTCGGTAAACACTCGGCTCTTAGTTAAGGCGTTCAACAGGGTGGATTTTCCGGCATTGGTATAACCGATAATAGATATCACCGGCAGCCCTTGGCGTCGGCGCCGGCTCCGGCGGAGTTGCCGTTCCTTCCGGACATTCTCCAGTTGCTTTTGAAGACGGTGCAGGCGGTCATTGGCTCGACGACGATTGATTTCCAGTTTTGTTTCGCCCGGGCCTCGGGCTCCGATGCCGCCGGTCAACCGGGACATGGCCGTGTTTTTGACCACAAGTCTGGGCAAGAGATACTTCAACTGGGCTATCTCAACCTGGATTTTTCCCTCCCGGCTTTTGGCGCGTCGGGCGAAAATGTCTAGAATCAACTGAGTTCGGTCAATGATTCTGACTTCAGTGGCGTCGGTCAATGATCGAACTTGGGAAGGATTCAATTCCTGGTCGAAGATCAGCAGATTTGCACCCATCTGGAGCATCCGGGCCATTAGTTCGGTCAGCTTCCCCCGGCCCAGTACGTACCTGGAATTCATCTTGCGGGTAACCTGAATGACCTGATCGAGCACCTTGATACCGCTCGAAGTAGCCAACTCAGCCAACTCTGCCAGAGACTCAAGTATCTTGGCCCGGGATTTATCCGACACCGAGACCAGAATAGCCCGGTCTTTGGCCGAATCTAACTCGGAGGTCTGGCCGGTCCGGGCGAATTCTTCTTCCAATGCCTGGATGAAGGGCAGGAAATCCAGGTCTAAGGCAGCCGGGTGATCGGCCGTGATGATGCGGTAGTCTTTTCCCTCAATAGTCTGGGGCAAGAGATGGGCTATGGTCATCGCCCCGGGCAGGCCGTCGGGTTTGACCTGGAGGACGGCGACCAGGTCTAGAGAAAGCAAGGACAGATCGGCCAGGTCGTCATCGCTTAGAGGTTCACCAAGGAGATGGGTGTGGATTAACCGCAAGCCCTTGAGCCTGGTTTCCAGTCCCCGGAGGCGGCTCAATGGGGGGATGACAATCCCTCGACCATCTCCGACAATGACATGGGAGATGGCTCCTCGGCGGTCTATGAGCAGCCCGATTTGACGCCCGGTCTCCTTCGATATTTCGGTGACGATTCTGGCCAGATCAGGCGCGATGACTTCCCCACCCGTTAGGCGCCTCTGGTAGATGCGCTCCAATCG
>JADFYC010000569.1 GCA_015233295.1 Deltaproteobacteria bacterium
CCTTCTTGAGCAACGGACCGAAGACAGGAGCTTTAAGGAAAAGCGAGTCTGTCATCAGGCGCCCTTTGACAGTCCCCCGAAACTTCTTAAAGGCAAAAGCGACTAGACCAACAGCGATGATGACCAGTATAAAATATTTTCGGACAAAATTGCTGAAATCGATGACAATCTGCGTTGGAAGCGGCAGTGCTCTTCCCGATTCAGTGAACATGGTAGAAAAAACCGGAATAACAAAGATCAAAATGACCGTCACGACCAGCACTGCAATGACCATGACCACGGCAGGATAAGTCATGGCGCCTTTAACTTTCCTTTTTAACTTTTGAGCCTTTTCAATATAGTTGGCCAACCGTTGCAAGATAACGTCCAGGATGCCGCCCATCTCTCCCGCGGCCACCAGGTTGGTGAATAGTTCATCAAAGGCTTTGGGATGCTTCTTCATCGCCTCGGCCAGGGTGGAACCGCTTTCCACGTCCGACTTAATCGTCTTAAGAATAATTTTGAACGTCTTATTCTCGTTCTGAGCGGATAGAATTTCCAGACACTGGACCAGGGGCAGACCGGCGTCGATCATGGTGGAAAATTGACGCGTAAAGATGACTATATCTTTTTCCGTCACACTTGGCTGCAAAAAAGCCACGTTGGCAAACAGGTCCTTAGGCTTAGCCTTGAGCTTATCGGGCGTAATCTGCATCCGCCGAAGTTGAAACCGAGCCGAGTTTTCATTTTCGGCCTCTAGTTCCCCCTTCTTGGTTTCCCCTTTTTTGTTTTTTCCAACCCACTTATATACAGGCATTAACCGATCTCCTTGTGGTAATAGTCCGGGATGTCAGTTACTGGGCCTTTTGGGCCTGAGGTGCAGCCGGCCGGGCTTGCCGCAACTGTTCCAAGACCCGGTTGGTGTCGATCAGCATCTTATTGGTGACTTCCAGCCGTTTGGCCAGGGAGACAATCATTTTGTTGGCAATTTCCGGATAATTAGCCAGGGTTTCCTGCAGCTTATCTCCTGGAAAGACTTTAACGATACTTTTCCCCTTTGACCTGATGGTGGCCGACCGGGTTTCGTTCAATAGTGCGTTCATCTCTCCAAAGTATTCGTCCGGTTGAGAGATTTCACCGATCTTGCGGCCTCCTTTGATAACTTCTAAGCACCCTTGGATCAGCTTATAGAAAGATTTATCGGTATTGCCTTCTTTGATAACGATATCACCATTTTCATAAACCTGCTCATCGGGATTGAGCAGATAGGCCGGTAGACTTTCCTTTTGGATGACTGTTTTTTTGAGAACCTCATCTAATGTGGTATGTCCTTGCATGGCCTTATTTAAGGCGTCCCGACGAAGAGTATCCATACCGCTCTTGATCGCAATTTTGCGAAGTTGAGACTCACCCACGTTGGATGTAATAGCTTCTTGGAGAAGTTCATCGATCTCCATTATCTCAAATACGCCTACTCGGCCTTTATATCCGGTGCCATTACAATGGCTACAACCTTTACCTTGGTACAACTGGAGAGTGGGAAATTCCGCCTCTTGAAAACCCGCTTCGCGCAGTTTGGCCGCGTTGACATTTTTGACTGGTTCTTTGCACTTAGGGCAGATCCTTCGTAACAGACGTTGAGACAAGACCAGGGTGACCGCGGCGGCGACCATGTAAGGCGGAATCCCGATATCAATTAACCGGTTGATGGTGCCGGGGCAGTCATTAGTATGCAAGGTGCTGAACACCAAGTGGCCGGTCATAGCGGCTTTGACTGCGATTTCGGCCGTCTCGATATCCCGGATCTCGCCCAGCATAATGATATCAGGGTCTTGCCGGAGGAATGCCTTGAGTGCCGCGGCAAAGGTCATCCCCACTTCGCTGCGGACCAGCACTTGATTAATACCCTTAAAGTTAAACTCCACCGGATCTTCAGCGGTTAATATCTTCACGTCCTCTTTGTTAAGAGCATCCAGGGCGGAATACAGGGTAGTGGTTTTGCCGTTCCCGGTCGGCCCGGT
>JADFYC010000056.1:0-13413 GCA_015233295.1 Deltaproteobacteria bacterium
AGGAGGCCATCGGTCCCAAAACCAAATAAGAAAAAGAATAGACGCCACCTCCAATGATCTGGTGATGTTCTAATATCTCGGCGATTTCAACCATTCGGGTGGATAGGAATCGAACCAAAATGGAGGTGATGGCGATGAAAAAGATCGTACTGGGGCCGATAAACCGATAAGCTTCGGCCGGGGCGTAAAACACTGAGGTAAGCTCGTCCATCAGGGTGATCACGGCCACCGAAAACCAGGTTAACCACCACCGCCCGCCATGATAAAAGGAAACCAGACCACGCTGCCGGGCTACAAAAATCAGCAACCCTAATAAACCCAAATTCAGTATGATCGAAACCGTCAGCTTCATTTAGGACGCTTGCTCCTCTGTGCAGGTTTGGGACGGTCTTGTCTGATTCGGCGCCGAACATAAGACGGCAGGTGCGGTCGCCTGGGGAATCTCGATTTTCAAACCGGGCGGATAGTTCGTTTGGGGCCACCCGGCTTTAATTGGTGAAAAAGAAACGGAATTATAAACTAAAATAACCAAGTTGTGTAGCGAAATATTTAGTTTCAGGCTATCATACTTATTTAAAAAGAAAAATTATAATCTTCCGGCACATGTCAAAATAACGTCCCGCCAAAAGAATTATTTCATGGGCTGTGACTCTCCCATCATGGGCCGAAGAATCGAAATAAACATATTTTTATAATAAAATTAAATTATTATGTCAAATGGGAAGGACCACCAACCGGGGATCAAATAATTTGGCTTGAAATTTGCTATCTGATTATAATAAATTGTGTTCAACTGCCGGGGCGGTCATCTTATGCTTGACACGGCCACAATTGACTCTTTTGGACGCACCTGTTTCTCGTCACTTTCCTATGGAATGGCATAAAGAAGTCAAGATTTCTCCCTTTGCTCGAAATGACAAGGTGGCCGCACGCAAAACGTTCTGCGACACCGCCGTTTCGGATGTTGTCATTTCGAGCGGAGCGAGAAATCTGAACACTTGCTCGTCTTGAGCTTTCTCGAAAATAAACAATTATGACCGTTCACTGCATATCAATTTGGGGCACACGATTATCCAGAGGCTAAATTGATTTTCAAGGGCGAACTAAGCAACTTTCAACCGCCAAACCTTCTTCAATTCTTGGATTATCTGGGAAAAGAAGGTGTGTTGACTATTGTCAATCAGGGTGAGGTATTGAGTATCAGCCTGGCCGATGGGATGGTCGCCGACGCTCATTCAAACCGGTCAGACAAGAAGGTTCTCCGAACCCTGTTGATCCGGAGGTTTATTGATAAAGATCAATTTAAACTTATCGACAATGCGGTTAAAGAAACCGGTATGCCGCTCCGGCATGTCCTGGCCCACTTTGAACTCGTATCTATCTTGAGCCATAACGATATCTTCCTTGACGGCGTCCGAGAAGCCACCTGGCAATTCTTTCTTTGCGATACCGGCCAGTTCAACTTCAACAGCATCATCATTAGTGAAATCACTTTCCTCCGAAGCCTGGAACAGCAAAACCTGGCTCCAGTTGAACGAGAGATGATCCAACAGCAGTTGAATTGCCAGAATTTGTCTATGGAGATATCCGCCCAGGTGGATGAATGGCGGGAAACTGTCAGGTCTCTAAGGTCGTTGGACAGAGTTCTTACCGTCACTTCATTGGGACTGGCGGCAAAATTGGTTGACCCCATTGAACGGGTCGTCCAGGCTCTGACTGACGGACATAAGACCATCGCCCGGATCATAGAGTTGTCGCCTTTCAGCAGTTACCGGACGTTGAATGTGATAGAAAGATTCGTCGATAGAGGCTGGGTGGTGTTTAAGGAAGACAAGCCCCAAGAAAGCCATCGGGCCTTACCTGCGGGTCCGCCGCCACTTTTTTTTGCATTCAAGAGATCATTCAAGAAAATCCACACCGCTTCCGACAGTAACGAAAAGATGGTTGAATTGCTTGCTTTTTGCAAGGATAACTTTGATCAGACGCTGGCTTTGGTGGTTGAACAGGGATTGATTACGCGGATTAAAGGATTCTACAAAGATGCGCAACGTCAACTCCAGCGGATTGATGTAGCCGGAGTTCATTTTGATCTTAAGGAAGATCCGGTCTTCTCGTGGGTTTACCAGTCTGGTCGGCCATTCATCGGCCAGGTCTTTATCTCCGACCTGACCACCAGCATCAGCCACTTGCCGTTGGAGGGGGAATGCGCGGTTATCCTCTTAGAAAAAAAGGATAAACTATCTGTTTTAGTCTATGTCGTCTCCCGGCAAAAAATGGGAGGGCTGGGTCCGTTTCATTACCTAGAGTTGCTATCGTGGTTGGTCAACCCGATCAAGGGCGACCCCTGTGCCGCCACCTGGCCTCCACCCCGGATCATAGAGGGGCCGGCCAAAGAATCACCATATGCGCCCAGTCCCGAAAGCAGCCCCCAGGATAGGGCGGAGTTGATCGTGAAGGCCGTAGAAGATATTTTCCCCGTTCCCAATGTGGCCGGTCAAATGATCAATTTATTGTCCGATCCTAACGCATCAGCCGACGAATTGGCCCGAACTTTGTCTTATGACCAGTCACTGGTGGCCAGATTGATTAAGGTCAGTAACTCATCTCTTTACGGCTCCAGTAGGGAGATTAAGACGCTACGGGCGGCGGTTATCAGGCTGGGGAACCAAATCATCAAGAGTCTGGTCTGGGTGTCTTCCATCCGTGGCCTATTCCCAGCGGGGGCCTCGCCCAACGGGATCTTGGGTCAGGCCCTTTGGCGTCACGCCAAAGAATGCGGGTTGGCCTCCCGCCGGGTGGCACAGGCAGTCAGGTATGGTGACCCGGAGGAAGCATTTGTCAATGGTCTGCTTCACGATATGGGCAAGCTGTTGATCACGATCTATATGCCGGAGGAGTTTCGGGCTGCGTTGAAGAAACAAAACACGGCCAAAATGCGAGGCTATGAGGCGGAAAGAGAAGTATTGGGGTTCGACCACATGATAGTTGGGGAAATGGTCATGAAGAAGTGGAATATGCCGGAGAGTTTAACCGCCTGCGTGCGCTATCACCATCATCCAAAAAATATTAGTGATTTTAGTGTGCTATCCAGTATAATCTGTTGTGGCGATTACCTCGGCCACACTCAGGGTAGCCGAAGTGATCTGACTCCGATTGATGATGTCATAAGTATTGAATCAGCCTTAGAAATACTCAACCTGGATGAGAATAAGATGAACATGTTGGCCATGACGGTGGCGGATGATTTTCAGCATACCGATGTTCTTGACTGATAATACCTTTCATTCTTCGTCAAGATGAATTAAGAAGCATAAGGCCGAGTTATACTTTTACCCATGTTCGATAGGCGGCGATTGACGGCCCGACCAATCCAGGCCAAGGTTCCCAATGTCCACCAACCGACGGCCACGGTGAACAGACCCAGCGTTAAGTAAGGATGCTGTCCGATGTAAACCAACGGCAAAAGGCACATGCGGACCAGGGCTTTTAGTCTTTCTCGGTCTCGAATGGCGTCGGCCGCTCTTGGCCCGAATTTATAGTAATACCTGACAAAGTTTCGGCCAGGCCGATTGGTTAGGAGATATTTATCTCGGAATTTACGGAGATTGGAGACTTCATGAGGAACTTTGGCAGACCCTTTTAAGACCTTCGTTCCAGGTGTTGTCCCAGTGCTGGTCAGGAAGATCACGGCGCCGAGAATTGCCAGTCCCAAAAACAGCCCGGCCAAGGCCCCGCCTGGCGACCTGCTATCAAAAATTTTACTCGCCATTTACGCTCTCGAAGAAAATTCGTAGGCGATCCCAGGGGTGGTCATGTTCGTTCGGGAAAGGATCTCCCAATCAGACCGCCGCAAGCTTACGATACTTCCAGCTTTAACTTTTCAGTAGATAGCATAGCTTTAGGGCCGGCGGAGACAAAAGTATTCCCCCCCCGGCCGAGACCATGGTATCTCTTTTTAAAATGTGGACTTGAAACAGTCTATTATTTTGATCGACCATTTTGAGGGGTGAAATGAGAATTCATCAAAGTTTACTGACTGCGCTCACGGCGGTGGCTATTTTATGGTTGGTTTTTTTCGTCAACCTGATCATACCTGGGGACCTGCGTTGGTATGGCCTGCGGCCGCGATCTCTAAGTGGCCTGCCCGGGATTATTCTTTCTCCGTTCCTCCATGTGGGGATATTCCATCTTATCGCCAATACCGGCGCTTTGTTCGTTCTCCTTGCGGTATCGTTGTCTTACAGCGGGAGGCTCACCGCCGTTGCGCTGACGATCATAGTGTTGTTGGGGGGCGCGTTAACCTGGCTGTTCGGGCAAGGCCAGGCGGTCCACATCGGAGCCAGTGGAGTCGTCTTCGGTTTAACCGGATTTCTCGTGTTTATGGGCATATGCCGACGTGAATGGCGGGCCCTGTTCATATCGCTGGGCGTCATTGCCTTTTATGGCGGCGTGTTCCAATCCTTGTTATTAGTTTTCCCCGGACAGAGTTGGGCCAGCCATTTTTTTGGACTAATGGCCGGTATCTTTGCCGCCTGGCGGACCCGTGAATTCACTATTGATTAGATTGGGTAATGTGAGTGCTATGGCACACTTTTTTATTGCTTATTCTTGATAAAAAATGCTATCTTGCCCGTGCCTGACAGTTTGCCCGGCTATATTCGGAAGTGGCCGCCACCTTCTCTATCTGATTCTTTCACCCAGATGACTATTATGAAAAAAACCAAGTTACGTCTGCCTGATTTTGCTTTGGGCCTGATTGTCACCCTCCTGGTGCTGGCGTCAGCCGTTGCCGGGATGCTGACCACTTGGGAAATGAAACTCTATGATATGCAGTCCCGAGTCTTGGAAAAGCCCGTGGGCGACAATGTGCCCATTGCCATTGTGGCTATTGACGAAGTCAGCGTCAAGAAGATTGGACGCTTTCCCTGGCCACGATCCATCCTGGCCCAACTCATTGATGTCTTGAAGTCAAATAAGGCCAGAGTGATTGGTCTTGGCTTAATCTTCAGCGAGTATGAGACGGGCGAGGGTCTTAAGGAAGTCCGGCAATTAAAAACTGATTTTGATAAATCCCCCCTTAAACCACTACCCGGCGGCACGGAGTTTTTCGGGTTAATCACCAAGGCTGAAGAGCGGCTGAATAACGACGCCAAACTGGCCGAGTCTATTGCCAGAGCTGGTAATGTGATTTTGCCCGTTTTTTTTGAACAGGATTCATTTAACCCTCAAAGCCTGGACAAAGACACACAGGTGCCGGATTTCATTAAGAAGAACAGATACACGGCGGTCAAGGGCGCGACCGACTGGGGCGGGCAATTGCTGGCTCCCAAGAAGGTTGTGGCTGTCATCCCTGAATTTACTGCCGCCGCAGCCGGAATAGGACATATCAACAATCCCGTATTATTTGAAGTGGAGGGGGTGACCCGCTCCGTGTATCATGTCTTCAAGTATTTAGATGTCTACTTTCCCTCCTTTGCTGTCAAGGTAGTGGCCAAATTCGGAGGGTTGCAAGACGACCAGGTGGTGGCCGACCTGGGGCGCAACGTAAAGATTGGCCAACTGATTGTCCCGGTCGATCCTAATAGGGACATGGCTACCTTCATTTCATTTCATGACCCTGAGAAATCTTTTCCGGTCTACTCGGCTTTTGACGTGTTGAATAAACGGGTTACGCCCGAAGCCTTTAGCGGTAAAATTATCTTGATTGGACCCACGGCCGCCGGGATAGGAGAAAAAGTGGTCACGCCGGCATCACCCACCATGGCCAGTGTTGAACTTGTGGCCAATCAGATCAGCAATATCATGGAAGACAAATATATCACCCGGCCGGATTGGGCCGCGTTGTTTGATCTCGTCGTGGCCTTGATTTTCGGTCTGTTCATCTCCTTTGTCCTGCCCAAACTGGGCGCCCAAAAAGCGGCTATCTTCACCGGTGGAATTCTGGTTGTGTTCGTCAGTTCAATGACATACATCTTTTCCCGTCAGGGTGTGTGGCTCAATCTGTTAACCCCCAGTCTGGTCTTGGTCCTGGGCTATACTGTAATCACTTCCCGTCGATTCCTGGTCACCGAAAAGGTGAAAGAAAAGGTGGAAGCTGACAGCGTCGAGACCAATAAGATTCTGGCTATCTCTTTCCGGCAGCAAGGCCTGTTGGATCTGGCCATGGAAAAACTTCGTAAATGTCCGCTTGAGGCCGAAGGGATCAAAGAAGAACTCCACCAATTGGGCATGGATTATGAACGCAAGCGAATGTTTTCCAAAGCCATCAACGTCTACCAGATGATCATTACCGCTGATCCTAAATACCAGGATCTGGCCGATCGGGTTCAGAAGCTAAAAACGGCCGAGGCTACTCAGGTATTTGGCCTTGGTCCCAAGACATCTCCGGGCGAGGCCACCGTCGTCGCAGCAGATGGAGAGGTCCGTCCAACGCTGGGCCGATACGAAATCATGGGTGAACTGGGTCGCGGGGCGATGGGGGTGGTATTCAAAGGCCGGGATCCCAAGATCAACCGAATCGTGGCCATCAAAACCATCCGCCTGGGTGACCTGGATGAAGAGCAGATTGAAGAAGTCAAACAACGATTTTTCCGGGAAGCCGAATCTGCCGGTCGTCTGACCCATCCCAACATTGTGACCATTTATGACGTGGGTGAAGACTACGACGTTTCCTATATCGCCATGGAATTCTTGGAGGGAGAAGAGCTGGTGAATTATTGTAAGCCCCAGAACTTGCTCCCGATGAAACAGGTTTTGACGATTATCAGCCAGGTTTGCGATGCCTTGGATTATGCCCATCAACATGGGATCGTCCACCGCGACATAAAGCCGGCCAATATCATGGTCCTGAAAAACGGTGAAGTTAAGGTGACCGACTTCGGCATTGCCCGAATAACCACGTCGTCTAGAACTAAAACCGGCGTTATCCTCGGCACTCCTTCTTATATGTCGCCGGAACAAGTAGCCGGCAAGAAGGTTGACGGCCGGTCCGATCTTTTTTCGCTGGGCACTATTCTGTTTGAGATGCTCACGGGACAAAAACCCTTTACCGGTGACTCCCTGACCACCTTGATGTATCAGATTGCCAATACCCCCCATCCTTCCCTGCGGTCGTTTAACCCCAAGGTGCCGGCAGTGATGGAAAAAATCCTGGCTAAGGCCCTGGCTAAAGACTTTGATAAACGCTACCAGCGCGGCCAGGAGTTCGCCGCCCATCTCAGGCAGGTTTTGAAAAGACTTGAAGAGTTGGAATCAAAGAAGAACGCCGACCCGACCGAAACATAACCCTATGCCGAGATTAAGGCGTGGGGCGATCAAAAAGATTCTCCAGACGCACATGCTCAAAGATAAAGCAACCGGCGGATTCATCATTGACAAGGTCTGGCATTCCTGGTGCCGGCACCCCAAAGTTGATGATTCATGGCGGGTTTAATCCCCTATGTGCCTGATCATCCATTGACTGGTTGGAATAAGCAACAAAGAGGGATTCAAAGATTCTTCAAACAGACTTGACATCCTCCGGACGGTGATTAACTTAAATCCAAGGAACATGATTAAACCTATATGAAATAGGTATAAATTGAAGCTGAAGGGCCGAGCCCCAGCGAATGGGAGGAGGGGATCATTATGGAAGGAACTTGTGTACGGTTTAGCGGTCGACCATACTGGTTGATTACCGGAGCCTGTGAGCCGGTCGTAGGCATCTTATCAGAGCATCTCTTCTGTGGATGTGGAGATACCGGTGGGGAAGTAATCTGTGAAGACGCATGTGCTTGTGAATAGCCGCTTCCTCTGAACATAAAACTGAATATAAAAGAAGGCCGGAAAGATGATCCGGCCTTTTTATATGTGTGATAGCCCGATGGACAATATAATAGATACAATAGTAGAACACTCCCACAGCGAAACGACGAGGGACATTAACCCTATGTCGTACCCGATTAGTTAATCCAAATCTCCACTCGGCGATTCTTGTCCCGACCCTCTTTGGTTTCATTGGACGCGACGGGATTGCTTGGGCCAAACCCTTCAACCCGCTTAGCATCAGCGCCTCGTTTTTTCAGCTCATTAGCCACAGACATCGCGCGGGATCTCGAAAGAGCGATATTGAATTGATCATCCCCTTTGTTATCCGTAAATCCTAACAAATAGAAGTCCTTACCCTTATATGCTGGTTGAGTCAGTACCTGAACCACTCGGTCTAGATCTCGGATGGCTCTGTTGTCAAACTTGTCGCTTGAAGCCTTAAAACGGAAATTGGTGGAAAGCTGATTCAGATTTTTGGTAAGTTGCCCGTATTTGTCCAAGGACTCAGGGGTATCTGCCACCTTTTTTTCAATCTTTTCGGCTTTGATTGTCTGGTCTATAAAACCAACCTGTTTTACGATATCCTGTCCCTCTTTGGAAAGAGCAAAGTCAATAAATTTATGGATCCAGGGATTCTTCGGCGATTCCGGGGTATAGAGGAAAAGACGCCGGGAGAGGGGATAGTCTTCCCTGGCTACAGTAAAGAAAGAAGGCAGGATGGGTGAGGCGCCCGGTTCAATGATTTCGAGAGCTTGTGCCGATTTGATATATGGTAGGCCAATGAAGCCGATGGCTTTAGGATCGCCGGCGACCGTATCAGAAAGAAGATTGCTGTCCTCGTACCTCTCCGAGGTGGCAACAAGCTTCTTATCGTGTAGCACCAACGACTTGAAGGTATCATACGTTCCGGAGTTGTTGTCCCTTGAGCACACCCGGATTTTCCCCGGCTCGCCTTTCACCGCGGCCCAATCGGATATTTCGCCACTAAATATTCCCCTCAATTGCTCGACACTGAGAGATTTGACCGGATTGGCTCTGTTGACAATGACGGCGATGCCATCCAGCGCCAGTGTATGCTCGCTATTGGCCGAAGTCATGTCCCCCAGGCCCGCTTCCCCAAGTTTCTTGACCTCATCGTCCTTGATCTTGCGCGAGGCCATCCCAATATCGCAACTGTTGACAAATAAATCATTAAACGCCGTGGTTGATCCATGGGCATGAACCTCGATGAGTTTGGCCGGGGCAGTATCATCAAATTCACCCCTGATTGTCTCTTCTTCCTCTTTTTGGCCAGGAATTTTTACAATCTTACGGGCCCCTTCGTTCTTAAGGAACTGCTCGGCCAAAGCCGGCCCCAGTTTCGACCCAATTGTGTTTGACCCATGCAACTTCAATATAATTTGACCTGGTTGGGCCGGAGGAACATTAGCGAGTTTATCCACCGGTGCGGTCTTGGCCGTCTTTTCCGTCTTTGCTGAGTCCAGCCCTTGGTCGGCCTTGATTTTGGCTGGTCCAGGCTTGGGCGGAGGACTGCTTTTCAGGCCGTAAAACAAACCCAATCCGGCAATAACCAAAACGATCACTATCCCCGCGGCCCATGTTAAAGCTTTACCCTTTCCGCCGTCGGTTTTTTGAGTCATTTTTAGGTTGCTGCCACATTCCTGACATACCCGGGCCTGGCCTTCTTCGATCTCGATGACACCCTTGTTATCGGCGGTGTCACACATCACAAAATTGACGCACTTACCAGTCACTTTTGGCATTATAAGCCTCCTTTCGGATCATGGGAATGCCATCCCATTCTAGGGGCCGGCAGTATGAACAGTCCCCCGGTATTGAAACAAAAAAAATCAGCAGATCGTGTAATAACCGAATGCAAGAGCTTAAGATAATCTTAGGATATTCTTGATCGCCGACTTGGAGCCTTCGATGAACTTCTGATATTGGGGATCGAAAACGTCGCCTTGCACTTCGTTCTTAACCGCTAGCAATACCTTTCTAATTTCGTGCAACAATTGCTCTTTTTCATCCAACTTGGGAAAGTCGTGAGCAATCCGGTCCAGGACACTGGTTTTAAGTTCGTGGATGTGCTCCATGGTCATAACGGCGGGCGTCTCGATCAAGGTTTCCCCTAAAATGATGGGGACATCATCCATCCCCCACTTATTCTTTCTAGGCCAGACCAGTTTACTTATTCCTGTTTGACGATCCGGCATGGACAGGATCAACTTCAATGCCCTGGCCATCAATAGATAAGGGATGGTCTCGTTTACCTTCTCGTCACTGGTCGTGGCATATAAGGGAGGGTGTTGACTGCCGTTTCCTTCTAAGTGCAACAAAAATCGTGAGTTCTCCGCGTCGGAGCCAGTTATCCGGCGCAGATACTCCTCCTTTAGCAGCCTGACCTGTTTGACAAATCTTAAGGGAAAGGCGCTCTTGACATTTATCAAGTCTATTTCGTTGATTTTATGGTCAGTTTCGATAATCTCCACCTCTGCCTCAACACTCTCGCTAAAAGCCGTTTTTAATTGCGCCACGAACCCTAAACTCGTCTGTGACCGCGGGATGAGGATGGTAAAGGCGGAGGAGAGAATTTCCTTGCCGGAGCCATTGGTTGCTTTCTCACCCATTTCATCTTTATCAAAGGTGAGATTGACACCGGTGTAACATAACAATTTTTCGATGTAATCTCTAAGCCCAGATGGATCGCTCTCGAATCGCTGTTTCAGTTTTTCGATGATGCTCATCCCAAATAGCCTATCCTCCTGGCGGTCTATCAGGGTATCGTGAGCCTTCATGACGTCTACTCCGCAAATCATTTCCAGGGTCTTCATCAGGAAGGATATGTGGATCCGTTCGCTAAATAGCGCGAACGACGGCTCATTCCCCAGCTTGGCGACCAGGACCGATCTGATTTTGTTGGTCTGGCTCTTTTGGGCCGACTGCTGCTTGACCAGGCGCGCGGCAAACTTACTTACCCTTTCATAGTCGTGAAACTTAACCAAATGGCCATGAATGTCGGCCTCGAAACTGCCCTTACATCTTTCCTTCATACCAAAATCGCAGCGAGCTACCGCTTCCGTCAGGAGTGCTGCGCAGTTGGCAATTTCTCTATTTAATCTATTAAATTCATCAATTAAATTCAGGAGTAACGACTTGGCAAAAAGGAAGCCCTCAATGAGAGTCATGATCACATATTTTTGCTGCATTAATTCCACCTGGGCGTGAAACAGGTCCCATTTCTTACCTACCATCTTACCCACTAGCCCACAACGGTCAAAATCCTGCCGTTTCTTACTGATCTGCACTTTGCAGTTGTCTTCCTTATCCCTTGCACGAGCAATTTTTCCGTCGATCTGTCCAAGGCGATCTTCGGTGTCGGCGATTAGAGAAGTCATTAATAACGACACTTCATGGAGTGACAGTTCGCTGTTCTTCCATTGATCAAAAAGCTCACTTTGGATTCCTGCGACGATGACTTTAACCATATCTTCTCTGGCTGTGGACTTGACCTGATAAAATCTTCTTACGCCCATGCCTCTAAAATCTTCAATGAACTGTTTCTTACATAATTTTGCCAGTTCATCGAACCATTTCTCAGCTTTATTTGCCTTAATTACCTCAACAAAGTTGGTCACGACGTTTTCCCACAAGGCCGGGATGGTTTTCCACTTTTTATCAGCACCATCTTCAGGCAATATCCCCCGGGATAAGCACAAATGTTCGTCGCTGATTTTCCATTTTGACTGGATTTCATTTCGCTTAACATATTCCTCGAAGTTCGCCACTGACGGTATGTTAATGAAACCCAATTCTTTCAGTCCGATTATTATATTTCATCTGTAAAACGGATTGGCGGGCCAGACAATAGGCCAAAAACTCCCTAATCTCTTCTTCGGGAATGGTCAGTTTTTTGAGGCCGACCGCCAAAAATCGTTTACTCCGTTCAGGGATACCACCTCCAGCAGCCATCTCGGGGGCGGCCTGGTTATTTTCAAAGTTTTCCATTCGATCAATGTTGCTCCAACCTGTATCTTTTAACTTGACAATTCTTTGATAGAGAAAGTCGGCCAAAATATTGGGAATTTCCTGGTCGACGCTAGCGCTCTGGCCCAGTTCCTTTTGGTCTGAAAACAAATAGCAGCTATTGAACGGGTAAGTGATGTCCAACTTGTTGCTATTTTTGCTTATGTCATGCGGGAGAAAGGTCCCCACACTCAACGAATTAAGCTCCATTAAGGCCGCATATGCATTGGCGCGATAGTTGGCTGTGTTCCGGCCTGCTGCCGGCTGTTCCTCCGGAAGTAATAGATATAAGATTATCCGGTATTGCACTGCGTCTATAGCACTATATTTTGTCCGGATTTGACTGATAACGTCTATCAAGGTGCCGCTGCCGATGGTTCCGGCTAATCCCGCGCAGACGTGAAAGGTAATATTGTCGTAACCGGACTTCCCTACGAGCTTATTGACCTGTTTATCCATCGCATCTGTGAATCTGGAAAGATTAGCGGCCAAAATCAATCTGCCGAGTCGGCGCATCTGACCATGCGCTATGGTGTCCAGATTGGCATTTATGACGTCCGCCCAGTTCCGTTTGTCTCCTAACCAGCGATCAACACCGGGGTTTTTATCAACCTGTTCTAAGTATGGGTGGAGGTTGGCGCCGGAGATCAAGACCTGACTATCCGCGGCTAATTGGAAGCTTTTACCCAAGGTTTGCCAGGTCGGATCGTCCGGATCCATCAATGAAGGGTCGGCGTCTATATACATGTATCCCAGGTTGACACCCGGGATATCTCCATTTTGCGATTCTTGAAAAATGTGCCGCCGGAGGGACCGAAGTACCTTTCCACCCGTTCCCCCGAGTCCAATGACAAGATGATTGGCCATGGTTAGCTCCATTTGTTGATGACTTATTAAATTAATTCCAGTAGTTGCATAGTACATTGGAAGACCGGAGTTCCAAGTCGGAATTTGGACGGGTTTTCATCCTATTCCGGTTCCGATTGGCTTCCAGCAACTTTAGTCTCTTCCAGACAGGGACTTTTTAGCGTGAACCGGACGATAATCGGCGGCATCTTGAACTCAGTCCAATCATATCACGGTCTAAGTTCGTGAATCATGAGGTCCAGGTTTCTATAGTTTGTCTTCCCGAGAGACGAGTTGAGCGCAACACCGAGGAGTCACCTTACAGTATGGATGTAAACAATTTCACGACACTCTGGTTACAATTTCACGACATGTTAATTACATTATCGTAATATGATCACCTGATCTTGATCATTCTTGCGACCGGATGCCCCGGCGTAGTCGAATCAAATATTCATCAAACAGACTTGACAACGTCCGGATGATGATTAACTTAAGTTTAACAAAGAGAATTAAACCTATATGAAATAGGTAGGGATAGAAGCTGTAGGATTGCTCCCCAGCGAATGGAAGAAGGAAAGGAGGGGATAATTATGGCAGAGAAACTAGAAAGATTCACCGGAAGACCGTACTGGATGATTACCGGCGCCTGTGAACCCATCGGGGATATTTTCACAGATCGACTCTATTTTGAAACTCTGAGGGATAGAGGCGAGGAAGTAGCCTGCGAGGAAG
>JADFYC010000056.1:13507-13915 GCA_015233295.1 Deltaproteobacteria bacterium
TAGAATCGACCCGATGAAGAACGGGGTAACTTTAGGGTTGGTTTAGACCTCCGTTTAGCGGGATAGACGGCCCACGTAATCGGCCACCAGGTCGCCCACTTCGGAAGTGGAATGTCCCATGCGGCCCGCTTCCACCCCCTTCATATCCTTGATCAGGACGGTCTTGATGGCGGTCAGGATGGCCTCCGCGGCCTCCTTTTCACCCAGGTGGTGGAGCATCATCTGGGCGGCAGCGATGGCGGCCAGCGGATTAATTACTCCCTGGCCGGTATACTTGGGGGCCGATCCACCGATGGGTTCAAACATGGACACCCCGGCGGGATTGATGTTCCCCCCCGCGGCAATACCCATGCCGCCTTGAATCATGGCGCCCAGGTCCGTAATGATGTCGCCGAACATATTGTCGGT
>JADFYC010000057.1 GCA_015233295.1 Deltaproteobacteria bacterium
CCGGATTTGACTCCAGGCCGGTTGCCTGACAGGCCTGATCCATGGCCCGGGCCCCGGCCAACATGGCCGAGATGTCGATACCGGCTGCTGCCGCGGTGACCAGACCCACGTCCGACATGACCGACCATCTCCCGCCCACTCCGGCCGGAACGACAAAGGTGTCCATTCCTTCTCGATTTGCGATCTCTTTTAGCAGACCTTTAGACGCGTCGGTGATGGCCGTAAAATGTCGCGCCGGGCTGTGTCCGGACTGCTTGACCAGATCGTAACACGCCATGAAGGCGCTCATCGGTTCCACCGTATCACCAGACTTGGAAATGAGTACGAACATAGTCCGGCCCACGTCGATGACATCCAACAGGCCGCGCAAATTAGCCGGGTCCAGGTTCTGGCCGGCAAAATAAAGCTTGGGGCGCCCTCCCCTGCTTCCGGCCGATAGCTCGTTATGATAAGGATGGGCCAGGGCTTCTTGAATGGACTTGTTCCCCAAATAGGAACCACCGATGCCGATGGACACCACAGCGTCGAATTCCCCCACCAGGTTATCGGCCCAAGAAGTAATCTTGGCCAGGTCCACTATCCCGGCATCCGGGTAGGGTAAGTGCATGAACTTGACCTGCTCGCCGTGGGGCTGCACTTCTCCGCCTCTGATCCTGGTCAGGGCACCCAATGCCTCTGTCACCTTCCCGGCCATTTCCCGCAGATCTTGGGGCGCCACACCCTCGCCTAACGTCTGGGCCGTCATATTGGTCAAATCCAGGGAAAAGCCATCGTCGAGTCTGATATTAGTCTGCATATAAACTCCAACACTGAGTTAACGGGATCTAAGTTTTGGCCAAAGGAAAGCCGGTGATTCGCACTCCAGGGAAGACCAGGGCGCCAGCTTAACAACTTAATATCACAGCCCGGCCTGCGACCGCAAGTAAAGATATCAGAGCAACCTTATTAAACTTCCCGGTAGACGAGCCGATTAACGGATTCGGCCTTGAGATCACTTGCATGCTGAAGCCAATACGTGCTAAAATACAAAACTTGAAGCCCCAAATATTTTTGATCGTCATGCGCCGGATTCCATTTTTCCACCTCTAAGGATATCCAATGCACCATGATATCAGCTCAAAAATACTCATCGAAAAGTGCTGGGAAGAAATCCTTCGGCGTCTGGTCGGGATACCAGTGGCGTCCAGCGATTTTTTAGAGGAAATACCAACAGAGACGGTGAACGCCGGGCACACGGATTCCGCGATCATGATTACTGATGAGACCGGAAGACAACTGTCAAGGGCCACGCAGTTTTGGCAGCAACCTCTGCTTGGCGCCGCTCCTGGTTGGTAGGTGGTCTCCTTGAATTTTCTTTCCACGCACAAATGCCGCCTTAGCCGGTGTCGCTTCCCACGGCAGGTAGATAAATCGGTCTCCCGAAGCTCCCGGACTCGAAACAACGAAGCCGACCCAATGACATCATGGCCGGCTTGGGATCTTTGGGGGATAATTGAAATTTTCTTGACTTTTTGATGTGTTCTGCTAAGTTGAAGGCGTTCAATGGGCGTAGTATCTTGGCTGGCCGACCACGGTCCGAAACTGATAGGTCCATCAGCGAAGACTTAAGCTTAATGCCGGGCCGGGGGAGCCTTCCGGGGTTCTCTGGATTCATTAAAGGTGGCATGACTAACTTAAGGAGCTTTCATGGCGACCAAAGAAGAGCAGGTGTGGTTTCGGAGGTTTTACGAAGGTACCATGCTGATCAAGGGATGGAAACACCGGATGAATGACGTCCTCCAGATCATCCCCCCGGAAGACCGGGATGAAATGAAAGAATTCCTAGAAAAGCTTGGAGATAAAATCGGTTGGGAATGGGCTAAGGACAAGAAAACAACCCGGATAGATAATGCCTTGCTCTTGAAATGGGGAGAATACTTAAAACGCGCCAGAGACAAAGGCCCCGCGGCCATGGTCGCTGAGGTGTATCGATTGGACGCCGAGGTAGATGACATCTTATCATGAACCTGATGACCCCGCCGAACGGATTTAATCCCCAAGCCGGCAGTTTAACCTTCCGTGGCTTCGGACTGGGGATGTACACAAAGGGCGCAGAGTTTCTCTCAGATTATTTAATTGTCCCCTTAGAGAAACGTCACCGCCCTCTGGGCTTAAACTATCCGGCATAGCGTGTGGCCCCCTTGAGTGCGGCGATGGTTTCAGCGTAATTAGGACTCTCAAACACGGCTGAACCAGCCACCAAGATGTCCGCTCCGGCCTCGATAACCGCGACGGCCGTATCCCGATTGACGCCTCCATCCACTTCAATATCCACGTTAAGGCCGCGACCGTTAATGATCTGCCTCAGAGCGGCTATTTTAGACAGGGACGACCGGATGAACTTCTGGCCGCCGAACCCCGGGTTGACGCTCATTAGTAAGACCAGATCCACATCTTCCAGGATATAGTCCAACGTAGCCAGGGGAGTAGCGGGATTAAGGACGACGCCCGGCCGCCCCCCCCCATCCCGAATCATTTGAACAGTCCGATGGAGATGCTGGCAAGTTTCTACATGGACGGTGATGATGTCACTACCGGCCGCCAGAAAATCAGCAATAAACAATTCCGGTTGAGCAATCATTAAATGGACATCCAAAGGTAACTCAGTCACCCGGCGTACGGCTTTGACGATTAAGGGTCCGATGGTGATGTTGGGCACAAAATGGCCATCCATCACATCAATATGGATGTAATCGGCCATAGCCCGGTCCACGGCTCGAATCTCCTCACCCAACATGCTAAAATCAGCAGATAAAATAGAAGGTGCCAGTCTGGTCATTGTTCACCTATTCCTCTTAGGTTGCTTATCCAATTTTTCGACTAAACCACATCGTCCAGAGGATGGATGTCCATATCGGCAAAGAGGCCTTTAAGCGGGCCACCGTAGTAGGGCTGGATGGTGTTAAAGGAAGCGTCGCGGATGCGGTGGATGTGGCCGGGCTTGGACATGCCGTCAAAGAAAGCGCCGTTCAGTTCCAGGATGTGTTCGATCCGATGTTTAAAGGCCCTGACGAAGGCATACCCGTTTCCGTTGAACGAGAGGTTACCCCGCTGTAACTTATTGGAGACACGGGATAAATCATTGAGATGGATACAATTCTGCTCCAGGTCTCGGCTGCTTCCGATATAGCCCCAGACCAGGTGCCGCGGCGGGATCTCGAGTGGCTCATCCGCGTCGATGATGGTATGGGGCATGACGATGCTTTCCTCTCCAATGCTGACGGGGCAGTTTTCCTTTCCATTGAGAAAAGAGTTGAAACCGACGAACACGTGGGAACCCAGTTGACAGTGGATGACTTTGCCGCCGTGGGCGGTGACCACATTGCCGTCCAATCGAGACTTGATGATATAACAATTTTCCTGGGCATTAGATCCCTTGCCCATATAGGCATCCTCTAAATAGGCCCCTTGTGCGACGTAAACGTTTTCCAAAATACTTGTCGTCCCTTTGGCCACTGCGTAGCGGCTAAAGGCGGCCGTGGCCGCGACGTCTGTGATCGGAGGCTCATACCTAGCCATTTCCAGGACCGGTTCCCAGTCTTGCTCCCGTTGTTCCACGAAATCAATAAAAATACCTTTAGGCACGCTTCCGGGTTCTATAGAAATATAACGATCTACCACACCTGCCGGAAAGCGGTAATTGAATTCAAAGGAGTCGGCTTTGATCCAGATCCGCCCAGGTTCAACCAATTGATGGGCCAGACGTCGAACCTGGACATAGGAAAAAGTTCCGATGACGCAGTTGCGAATAATTGACATATCGACGGTGCTGAATGGGGCCAGGAAACAACCTATCACGGGGGAACCATGGATATTGGCGTAGTGCATGGATACGGTGTTCTTGATCAAGAATTCGTCGGGGTTCTCAGGGTCATGCGAATGGCTGTGAATAAGATTTTTGATCAGAAAACTATCTTTGATCCGAACCACTTCGTCTTCGTAAACAGGGATCTGGAAGCCAAGATAAGGCAGTGTCTCCCCTTGGTGATTCAGCTCGTCCCCCCGCAAATGGCTTTTGTAAAGCACGGAAAAATGAACTGTGCATTTGCCCAATAAGGAACTCCCGGCCAGATTGGAATTTTTGATGTAAAAATGTAATTTTTTATAGGGTGTCAAGCCGTAAAAGGCATGAAACTGAAGGAACTTATTGGCAGGTATGACGTGTCTTACATAACCTTCAATGTTGTAATTTAATTCCCGCAAGCAGACGGTAACCCGTGAGACAACACGATCCAGGAGCTGTTCCAGCATTTCCATTATCCCCCCCAATCAGGACCGGCACTCCCCGTTGGGAGCGGTATTGATAAATTTAGACAAACTCCAGGTGCCCCGCCGAAGCAGTGAAACCGCATCAAGGACGCACATGGCGAATCTCCGATTCTTTCATAATTGCATTTATCTAGGCACAGTCACGGGCATACCCATGAACGGCCAGATGACGGTGACGGCCAGGGCGATAACGGCCAGGAGAATAACACTGGCCAGGAGGCCCGTCCGAAAGAACTCCATCGTGGTAAATTGTCTTGAGTTATAAGCAATAGCATTGGGTGCAGCCCCGGATAAGGACATGAACGGCATCCCCGCCGCGACCACGGTGACAAACAGAATGACCTCCGGTGACAAACCCAAGTAAGGGGCCATGAACAGGGCCACCGGGATGGTGACAGCCATAACCGCCACGTTTACGATCAAATTAATCAGAGCCATAACGATCAGGGCCAGGATCATGATAAAGACGTACCAACCAGAGGAATTGCATAAGACAACCAGTTGTACGGCCAGCCACTTGGCCGCACCGGTCCCCCAGAGGCATAAACCCAAACTCATGGCTCCGGAAAACAATAAGATGATATTCCAGGGAATCTCCTCCAGATCGTTAATATCTAAAATGCCTGTCAAGAAAAATAGCAGTGAAGATATTAGGATAATCGCGCTTTTATCCAATTGGCGCAGGGGCGGGATGGCCGTTTGTAGGAGCAAAAGTAAGATAACCCCGGCGATTATATACGCGGCTTGTTTCTCTTTGGGACTTAACGGACCCAATTCCCGGCTAATCTCTTGGGCCCTTTTCTTTAATCCGGGGATGGACGGTTTTTCCGGCTTGAAAACGACCAGGAGCAGAGCCCAGAGAAGAAACATCATCAACCAGCCGATGGGGAATAAATAGTAGCTAAAGTGAAAGAAATCAATGTCTTTACCGACCACTTCCTGGAAAAAACCAACTGCCACGGCCCCTCTGGCCGCTCCCAGGAGGGTAATGATACTGCCGGCTCCGGCCATATAGGCCATGCCGATATACAGACCTTTCCCGAAGTTATTAGATTTAGCCCCGCCGTAAGATGAATAGATGGCCACCAGAAAAGGATAAATGGTCGCGGCCACAGCCGTCTGAGCCATAATATGGGTGAGTAGCACGGTGATCATGAAGCAACCCAGGTAAATCATTCCCGTCCGCTCCCCGACGACGGCCAGGGTCCGATAAGCCAACCGCCTGGGTATGCCGGTTTTGGTCAACACGGTGCCTATGATGGTTGAGGCCAAGATGAACATCACCGCGGGATGAGTGAAATCCCGGAAGGCCTCTCTGGCCGGGCGGATCAAAAACAAGACCTGCAACACTCCCAGCGCCAAGCTGGTTACACCTATCGGAATGACTTCTAATACCCACCATATAACCGCCAACAAAAATAGCCCTAATGCTCCCTTGGCCTCGGGGGTCAAAGGAAAATGCTTACCCATCGGATCCACCGCATCAGGCCATGAGGGCGAGCCATAGATCAAACCGAACAGAACCAGACCGGCGAGGATGAAGAGGAGGCGGCTCCAATTAATGTCCCGCTTCCGGGTCAAAGACGGCGATTGAAGGCTCATCGCGATAACTCCTCCTTACGCTTTAACAACATGGACTTAGGTCTAACCAGAACTCAGACCGCAGATCAGATTTTGCAGGCTTTGACCCGGTTGCAGATTTCTTTGAAGACATCGGTTAGCCGCAAGACACCAACCACGTCTTCTCCCCGGAGGACAAGGAGCGACTGATGGGCACCCATGATCAACTGGTGAATGGCTTCGTCGAGGGTGGCGTCTTCTGAGACACATTCCTGCTCACTAGGAACATACATGATTTCTTTGACTTTTCTTTGAGCCGATTCGCGGCAGATATTTTCCAGCGGCCGTTGCCACAACTGGTAGGCCTTCATCATCTGGTCAAGTTGGTTAGCGCTATAGCCGAACCGTCGCAGCGTCTTGAAGTCCAGGATTTGCTCGTACTTGGGTTCAAGACCTCTGATGACGTCCAGTTGGCTTAGTTTACCGACAATTTTTCGTTTCTCATCATAAACCAGGATAGCTCGATGGAGATAGTGGCTGCGATCAAATTCCTGTTGGGCCTCCTCCAGGGCCAATATGGCCTCGCACAAGGTAGCCTCTTGGAATACCGTGGCGTATTCTTTCAGATGGACCATCAAGTCCTTGACTTTTATTTCTTTCATCGGTTGCCACGCTCCAGGATTATGGGTTGCGAGTTGCGTGCCGGTGGTGTTACCAGCCTTTTGACTTCAGGATGTTGGCTACTTCCGCCTGGCGGATGCGGTCTTGTTGCTCCGCCTTCCTTTTATAAGCTTTGGTAATCTTTTCTACCAGTTCTTCGGTCTCGGTCGGTTTGATCAGAAAATCAAAGGCGCCCAGGGTCATTCCTTTAATGGCCATTTCCACCGTAGCATGACCGGTCAACATGATGACTTCGGTCAAAGGTTTAACTCGTTTAATCTCTTGTAAGGTGTCAATTCCGCTTTTGCCGGGCATAAACAGGTCTAGGATGATGACATCGGCCTCCTCCTGGTCGAGCCTGGCCAAAGCCTCGTCACCATTTGAGGCCGTAAGAGCGATGAAGCCCCGCGCGGCCAATCGTTGGGCCAGTAGACTGGTGAACTGCTCTTCGTCGTCAACGAGCAATACGCGGATATTCATCATGTCTTCTCCTATCAGGCCACTTTAGGCGGCCCCATCTGCCGGGTAAGGCCGGCCGAAAGGCTGAATCATTAAAACTCACCGTAGCCGGATGTCAAATCCCGTTTTTTGCGGTAAGCGCCTCGCATCGACCTGACCAGGTCTTCCAGGTCCACCGGCTTTTGCATGTAATCGAATGCGCCTAAGCGCCTGGCCTCATCTGCATCTCTATCTGAACCATGTCCCGTCAAGATAATTACCTGAACCTCCGGATGTACTTTTTTCACCCGGCGCAGTACTTCCATTCCGTCTATGCCGGGCATTTTTAGGTCTAAGACCATTACGTCGGGGATACTGTGTTCGAAGATCAGCAAAGCTTGTTCCCCGTTGAAAGCCACTTGGGGATCGAGGTTTCGTAACTTTATCCGTTCGGCCAGGGTCTTGACCAGTTCCTCTTCATCATCGACCAGTAATATTTTGAATTGATCCATTTCTCCCTTTCCGCCATCTAATCATGGTTGCTGATTATTTTCCAATGTCATTAACCTAAGGAGAAAGGCTTTTGCTGACTATGGTCACCACCCAACGGCCCGAGAGGGTTACCTGATCCACCTCCGGGTCGGTGAAACGCCAGCCTGCGACCGACATCCCTCAAATTGTAAGTCAGGTTGAGTTGACCGATTGTCGAATCGGTTGAACCGGTCCATCGGAACGTTTCTACGACAGAGGTGAGGTCTCACGATTCGACCCCTGAACGGTCTCTCGGCGCATAACACGAGCAACGCAAGGCCTCTCTCCTCAAGTCAATGACATTGGTTATTTTCAACAAATGACAGGCGAGCAGAAATAAACGCTATCATGAACGCCATACCTGTCCGTGTTCTGTACTCCATTGTCATCACAGCGAAAAATAGTTCTAAGAAACAGCCTCGTGGCCGGGCGGTCAGCCCTGGCGCGGAAAGGTAAACACCAGACCGGCCGGGGTGTCCTTGAGTGCCAGGGTCCCGTTCAAATTCGCGGCCATGGTCTGCAGTCCGGCCCAATCTTGGGAAGCCGGCAGAGTCTGATTAACCCCGGCCTGTCCCGACGCGGTACTATCACAGATGATTTCAATGACCACCTGGTCCCCGTCCCGGCCGGGACAGACGCTCACCGTATCACCGGTCGACAGATAGGCCAGGCAGCTCTCAATTCCTGAGAAAACTGCCATTTCCAACCGAATGGGATCCGTCGTCAGCGAAACCGGCTGTTCGAATGATATGAACTTCATGGTGATGCCTTTAAGCCGAGTAAACCGCGCCGACAGCAGGACCAGTTGCGCCATCATGTCGTTAACATCGATATCGGCCCGGCTCTGATCAGCACTGTGGGCAAATCGATTCAACCCCGCGACCAGGTCGTTGCCTCGACCCAATTGCCCTTTGATAATGCCCATGGTGTCAATAAATTTTTGACGGAAGGGAAATGAATCGGCTGGAGATAGATGTAAAAAGTCCTCCATAAGCCCGGCAGATTCCTTTATGATGGCCAAAACATTTTTAAATTCATGTGTTATGCCGGCAGTAATTTTGCCAAAAAAAGCCACTTCACGTGTTTGGTATTCTTTCATGGCCTACCTTAAACTCATTCATTGAGATGGGTGGTCTTTCGTTTCTCGTAGTTTCTTGATGAGTACATCTATCTCCAATGGTTTCATCAGACATTCTTCCGCACCCAGACGCAATCCATCGGTGCCCTCTTTGGTGCAGCCGTGGCCGGTGAGGAGTATCACTCTCATCTTAGGATAGCGGGCTTTAATCCGTTTGAGCGTCTCGAGTCCACTCATCCCCGGCATCATCATGTCCATCACCACTAGCTGGGGAGGATCTTGGTCTATCATCTGTAAAGCTCCCTCACCGTTGTGCGCCGTCATGACTTCAATTCCACGCAGTTCCAGTCTCTCAGCCAACGTTGAGACAAACTCTGCTTCATCATCGACCAAAAGAATTTTCTTTCCGGCCATGCTACCCCTCCCCGTATTCTGATTTTTTGGGTAAGTAGACTATGAATTTGGTCCCCTCCCCTTCCCTGCTCTCAACATCAATATCACCACCGAGTTTCTTGACGACGCCGTAGGTGATAGATAACCCTAACCCCGTCCCGTATCCTTTTTTGGTGGTGAAGAAGGGCTCAAAAATATGTTTGAGCGTGATTTGAGACATCCCGCAACCGTTGTCTTGAAAGCTGGCCGCGACACTGTCCGCGTCCTTGTCCCAGGTCGTGACGGCCACAACGCCACCGTTTTGGACTGCGGCGAAGGCATTGTTCAAAATATTAAGAAACACCTGTTGCAGTTGTCCCCGATCCGACTCAATTCGGGGCAGGTCATCGGCCAGTTGGAGATTCAGGTTGACATTCCGGTGCATAGCTTCTTTCTCCAGAAACCCGAGCACCTCTTGTAGAACCTCATTAATATCGAGTAGTTCAATATGGACGTCCATCCGGCGGGCAAATCCCAGCAGCCGATGGGTGATTCCCCGGCAGCGGTCCACAGACTTTTTGATGGCGTCGACTTGAGGCAGAAATCTTTCCTTATTGGGAAAATCCGGCATGAGTTCAATAATATCTTTCATCAAACCAGCTTTCTCATTGATGATGGCCAGGGGGTTATTGATCTCGTGGGCCACGCCCGCGGCCAGCCGGCCGATGGAGGACAATTTCTGGGTGTGTTCAATCTCGCGGAAAGCCATTTCCCTTTTTTCTTCGGCTTCCTGGACACGCTGCACTAAAATCTTGGTCAAATGAAATACAACCAGGAAAATGATCGATACCCCGCCGACAAATACAAATAACATCTCCCCCTTAAGGGTATACCATGACCGCATCACCTCGGCCCGCGGCTTGACCAAAATAAGGATGTATGGGGAATGGATAAAATGAGAATAAGCCAGGTTAATTTCCCGGCCTTGAGGATCAAGCAACTCGATTACATTAGCTTCATAACTCACCGGTGGGACAGGGAAGGGAAATTTCTGCATGACCTTTCCGTAAAATCGGGACGGCGTTTGGAACACCCCGCTTCCGTTAATCAAAAAGGCGTCAGTCACCGAGTCCAGCCCCATTGATGAGATTAGCGACTCGAATTTCTTAGTATCGACGGTGGCTCGAATGATCCAGGTCCGACCCGTTTCCGAGACGCGCTGAACGGCCATGACGATATGAGGAAAATCACGGTACCCCATAAATACATCGCTGACGTAACTACTTCGGATCTGGACTTCATGGAACCAGATTTGTTTGTCATAATTTTTATTTTTCAAATCATATGGTCCAACGTAACTTACTTGAATACCATTAGAATCAA
Source organism: Deltaproteobacteria bacterium (assembly GCA_015233295.1). Lineage (GTDB taxonomy): Bacteria > Desulfobacterota > JADFXK01 > JADFXK01 > JADFXK01 > JADFXK01. The sequence goes on from JADFYC010000057.1 coordinate 10,331, forward strand.
TTAGGCCCAAGTCAATGAATCCTTCAAATTCCCGTTTCATCACACTAAATATCTGATTAAGCTTTTTCTCGTCGGCCAGTTCCTCATAGGAATAAGCAAACGTAATGAAGCTCACCGCCGAAAGCCGCTCAGCCAAGAAAAGCTCAAAGGAGTGTTTGGTCTTGCTGACTATCGTTCGCATAGGGTTGAGGATCTCTTTTTCCAAGGCGCTCTGGTACTGAACGAAGTTTATCACCGCCATGGCCAGGAGGGGGACAAAAGTCACCAGCCCCATTAAGATAAACATGTTTCGGCGCAAAATCCGATACCGGATGTGGGATTTACCCTCCTCAGGAACATCCAGTAGCCCCCGGAACAGAAACGAAAACCATCCCTTATCAGACATGTGCCGACGTCCTTTCAATCAAAATCAGGGTTGTCGCCCTGGCGTGCCATTCGGCCGGGTCGGTCATTTTTCGGATCTTCCCACGCTGAGCCGGGAACACCCCTTACATCGCCGCACGACCTGCCCGATCGTTCCCGTAGCACAGATAATGTCACATTGAAATCAATAGGTAAAGTCGAACCCGAGAAGACCTCAGATCGTTTTAAAAAAAATAATTTAGCAGATTATTAGGCCGTAGTATAGCAATTTCGCCAAGTCGAAGGAAGTTTTCTTACTTTTTTTGTCATCCTTTTTTTCATGTCTCAGTCCGGCGCCAGGATGAAACGTGAGCAGGCGACGATGCTGTTCTTCCGGCCGCCCTATCCGGCTCACGGGCTTAACTGCGGGATAAGAAGTGGACTTAGGTCACTCCCAGCGTTGAGTCAACATAATAATGCGAACATAATAAGAATCCATGACAATTTGGTGAAGACGCGGACATTTTCGGGCTTCATCTAACCTCACGGCGGTTTCGTAATTCGCCATTTACCCTTGCGAGGTATGGTGTGCAATATGGCGTGATTCAGAATCTGGCGCATTATGTGGCGATGTTTTGATATTTTCTTGACATCGTCGCGCCTTGTGTTAGATTACGCCCATCGAAACGGCCCCGGGCGGACCGGAAAGGCTGGCCCAGGTTTAAAAATAGGCGAAATTTATAACAAAAGAGGTGGCAAAGCCGATGATCACGAGAATCTTCCCCTTTCTATCTTGGTTTGACAAGTATGACAAAAGAATGCTCCAGGCCGACATCATCGCCGGAATCACGGTGGCGTTGGTCCTCATCCCTCAGTCCATGGCTTATGCCCAACTGGCCGGGCTGCCGGCTTACTATGGTCTCTATGCGGCATTTCTGCCGCCGATGATCGCCGCCATGTTCGGCTCCAGCCGGCAACTGGCTACCGGCCCTGTGGCCGTGGTGTCACTGATGACTGCGGCCTCGCTTATGCCCCTGGCCACGGTGGGTAGCCCGGCCTTTGTGGCCTACGCCATTCTGTTGGCGGCCATGGTTGGGGTTATTCAACTCCTGTTGGGTGTGCTGAGGTTGGGCCTGGTCGTAAACTTCCTCTCTCATCCGGTAGTCAACGGCTTTACTAATGCCGCGGCCATCATCATCGCAACTTCCCAGTTAGAAAAGATGTTTGGGGTCTCGGTAGATGGTGCGGAGCATCATTATGAAACGATCATCCGGGTGATCAAAGCAGCCATGAATTTCACCCACTGGCCCACCTTTATTATGGGTGGTTTCGCCTTCGGCATCATGTATGGGTTGAAACGGCTCAACCCTAAGATTCCAAACGTCCTGGTGGCGGTGGTGATTACCACCATCATTTCTTGGGCCATCGGTTTCCAACACAATTATAAGGCCACCTTAGCCGATTTGCCCGCCCCGGTAACTCAAATGATCACGGACTTTAACGGCACCTTGAACTCCATTGCCCAGTTGGGCGAGAAGAGAGCGGCCCTGACTCCTCGTCAAATAGAAGCCGAAAAAAAATATGGCCACACCTCTTTGGAAGTGCTGTATCTGCAACACGAAGCGTCCATCATTACCTTCCAGATGGATGAAGCCAAGGCCCGAGAGGAGAAGCAGCGGGCAAAACTGCGATCACTTCTGTTTTACGGGATTCCAGGCTCGGACGGAAAGAAAATGCAGTTTATGGCCCAAGACAAAACTTCCTCTCCCGCCCAACATGACGGGCGGACCTGGCGTCTCCGAGTCGGCAATAAGGTCTTGAAGGAAAACGAGATAGCCTTGAACGGAGGGGGGTCCGTGGTGGGCGTCGTCCCACAAGGTCTGCCCAGCTTCGGAATCCCGCAGATCAATATGACTGCCGTTATCCAGTTCTTACCCTTTGCCGCCATTATTTCCTTATTGGGATTTATGGAAGCCATTTCCATCGCCAAAGCTATGGCCGCGAAAACAGGCCAACGCTTGGATCCTAACCAGGAACTCATCGGCCAGGGTCTGGCCAACATCATAGGATCCATAGGTAAAGGCTATCCGGCTTCGGGTTCCTTTTCCCGCTCGGCGGTCAACCTGCAGGCCGGGGCCTGTTCCGGGATGTCCAGCGTGTTCACCAGTATTACGGTGGTCATTACACTTCTGCTTTTGACGCCGCTGCTGTATCATCTACCCCAATCAGTCCTGGCCGCGGTGATTATGATGGCCGTAATCGGGTTGATTAATGTTTCCGGCTTTGTCCATGCCTGGCACGCCCAATGGTATGATGGAGCTATTTCTATCATCACCTTCATTTTTACTCTGGTTTTTGCTCCGCATTTGGATAAGGGGATTATGGTCGGGGTAGTCCTATCCTTGAGCGTATTTTTGTATAAGAGCATGCGGCCCAAGGTGGCCAACCTGGCTCTGCACCCCGACCTATCATTACGCGACGCCAAGCATTACGGTCTTAGGGAGTGCCGGCATATCGCCGTGATCCGGTTTGACAGTCCGCTGTTCTTCGCTAACTCCAGCTACCTGGAGGACCAGATAACCGAAAGAATGCTCAACATGCCCAAGCTGAAACACATTCTGATCGTCGCCAATGGGATCAACGACATGGATGCCTCCGGAGAAGAGACGCTGTCTTTGTTGGTCGACCGGATCAGAAGCGCCGGGTACGGAATCTCCTTTTCCGGTGTAAAAGAGAATGTCCTTCAGGCCATGGAACGGACGCATTTGTATGACAAGATCGGCGCTGAACACATCTATCCCTTACAGGCCATGGCCCTAGAGGCGATCCACGCCGAGGCTCATGAAGGCTCCGATGAAAAGGATTGCCCTTTGCGAATAGTTTCCCCCAGTCTGGAGGAACCCAAACCGGCTGAACTTAAGGCGCCGGGCGCTCCTTCCAAAATTTTGTTGGTCGATGACGAGCGGGAATTCGTGGGGCTGTTGGCTGACCGGTTAAGGGTGCGGGCTTACGGAGCAGATGTAGTCTATGACGGTGAGCAGGCGCTATCGTATGTGAAGAAGGAAGAACCGGATGTGATGGTCCTCGACCTTAGAATGCCCGGTATTAATGGGATGGATGTGTTGCGTCAGGTTAAGAGGAATCATCCCCAGGTGGAGGTCATTATC
>JADFYC010000058.1 GCA_015233295.1 Deltaproteobacteria bacterium
CTTCAATTATATGGAGACCATGACCCTTTACCCGGCGGCCCTAAAACGTTTTTTTGACCGGGGCGGGGCCCTAGCCTGGGGGATTGTGCCCAACGTGCCGGAGGTGATGGACATGGACGCGGCTTTTCTTCTGCAACGCCTGGCCGCGGGCGTGGCCGGCCTCACGGCGAAGGGATTGGACCAGGATTTGATCTATGAGCGTATGTTCATCACCCCGGCTTGCGGCACCGGCACCTTGTCCCTGGACCAGGCCGAGCAGGTCTACTCCCTGACCCGGCAGGTTTCGGACAGCGTTCGGGCCAGGTAATCTGATCAACTCATCTTGTTCCATCCAGGGAACATTAACATAAGGAGACTATATGATTGATCCTCGAATGGCCAGGCTGGCTGAAATGCTGGTCAAATACTCGTGCAAACTTCAGGCCGGGGACCGGGTCTTGATCGAAGCCTTTGACCTGCCGGAAGACTTTATCATCTTGTTGGTCAATGAAGTCCTGCGGGCCAGGGCGATTCCCTTCGTGGAGATCCGACAAAACCGGGTTATGCGCAGCCTGTATAACGCGGCCTCGGAAGAATGGATGAAAGAATGGGGCGATATCGAGTTGTACCGGATGAAGAAGATGAATGCCTACATCGGCCTGCGGGGCAGCCACAATATTGCCGAAATGTCCGATGTCGACCAGGAAAAGATGAACATCACCAATAAATTCTACACCAAGCCGGTCCATTTTGAACAACGCGTCAAACACACCAAATGGGTCGTCACCCGCTGGCCCACGCCGGGTATGGCTCAGCAGGCCAACATGAGCACCGAGGCATTTGAGGATTTCTATTTCAAGGTTTGCACCCTGGATTACGCCAAGATGTCCCGGGCCATGGATCCGCTGGCTGCACTGATGGACAGGACGGACCAGGTCCTGATCACCGGACCAGGGACCAACCTGGCCTTTTCCATCAAAGACATACCCTGCCGAAAATGCGACGGCCTACGGAATATCCCGGATGGCGAGGTCTACACCGCCCCGGTCAAGCACTCAGTAAACGGGACTATTCAGTATAACGCCCCGACCATATTCCAGGGCAGTTCTTTTAACAACATTCGGCTGGAGTTCAAAGATGGCCGGGTAATCCAGGCTACGGCCGGAACAGCGGCGGAAACGGCCAGGCTGAATCAGATTCTCGACTCCGACGACGGGGCCAGATATGTGGGTGAGTTCGCCTTCGGATTTAACCCGCACATCACCCAGCCCATGCGGGACATTCTGTTCGATGAAAAAATCGCCGGCTCTATTCATTTCACGCCGGGCCAGGCTTACGAACAGGCCGACAACGGCAACCGGTCTCAGATCCACTGGGATATGGTCTTGATCCAAACGGAACCGTACGGTGGGGGGGAGATTCATTTCGATGGCGCTCTGATCCGAAAAAACGGTCTCTTCGTCCTGCCGGAACTAACCGGACTTAATCCGGATCAGTTGATTTGAACTGATTGAACCCGGGCCTATAGTTCCAATTTGACCTGCTCCGGAAAGACGAAGCATATCTCCAGTTGATTAATATCTTGGATGGTCTCAGTGATGCGTTTTTTGGGCCGACCGTCCAGGCCGAGAAATTTAATGGCCATAAAATTCAACAAATCCATCCGATCCAGGGGCCGGAGGCGAACGATCTGGGCCTGGACCTGGAACGGAGACCGTTTATCCACGCCACAAGAAAAGTAGGCGACCTCGCCCATCACTGGGGCCTTAGCCGGGGGGAGCATCCGATAGGACAGCAGCATTCCCCCTTCAGATAGATTCTGGACTCGATAGATGGGGCTTTGAGGCATGGACACTCCGGTTTGGGAACATTGCATCACCTCAATCGGGAGCAGGCTGGGCAAGTCATACCTGGGATGGAAGCGTAAATCGGTGGGGTAAACACTCTGAGGCAGGGTCAGACAGATGGCCGGCAAGGCTACCTGTCTGGTCGTTTCAAGTTTCTCAGGCAAGTCCAATACGGTAGATTTAAACCCGATTCTTTTAATCACGTACCCACCTTCGGAAATCCGGCTAATCAACAGAGTCACCTCCAGTTCCCGTTTGACCATACCCCACCCCAGGGGGGGATTAGTCTGGGCGATGATCAACCGGTGTTCCTCCAGTCCGTACACTTTGGATTCCCGGATATCCAGCATGGTCCTTTGCTGATCGCGATCCAAGACTATGCTCAGCTCTTGGTCCGGCCGAAAGATTGTTTTCAATTGTTCCGGTGTCATCTTTGAAGCCATATGTCACTCCGTCTGGTAACCAAAGAAGCCGCCAAGTTGTCTTCCGCCTCAATGCTTAATTGACAAACTAGCTGAAAACGTATAACATAAGAAGGCTTCTGTTGGCAACACCAAATGGTCCCCATCGGAAATCTCTTCAGGAGAAACGGACATGCCGAATAAAGCGCTTATCATTGCAGATATGCTTAATGATTTCATAGATCCCCAGGGAACGCTCTACGTCGGTCCCGCGGGAGAAGAGATTATCGAGTCGGTTAAAAGCAAGATCAAAGAGATGCGCGGGCAAGGCGCCCTAATTATCTTCATCTGCGACGCCCACGCCGAGAATGACCTGGAGTTTAATATGTTTCCCGCCCACGCCATCAAGGGTCAATGGGGCGCGGAAATCATTCCGGCCCTGGCCCCACAACCGGATGACCAGATTGTGTTCAAGACCAGGTACAGCTCCTTTTTTGGCACCAATTTAGAACAAATTCTTGTAAATAAAGGGGTGATAGAGGCTTACCTGGTTGGCGTTTGCACCTCTATTTGTATCATGGAGACGGTGTCGGACCTAAGACAGCGCGATTATCCTACTTATGTCTTTGCCGATGCCGTGGCTGATTTTGATCAGACAGCCCACGATTACTCCCTGAAACGGATGGAAACCATCTATGGGGCCAAGTTGATCTAACATTTACAGGACAAAGCTGCTTTTTCACCTTAGCGCGCACCGTTCAACTCAGACCCCGCAACTCGAAATACGCAACACGTAACCAGGAACGCGCAACCCTCAACCTCCATTGGGAAACATATGGAACGGATATTGATTGTGGACCGGGACGAGGCGTCGGCCCAACGCTTTATCCGGCTCCTGGCCGCTGATGATCACAAGTTGACCGTTTTTACCAACCTGACTGATTGTCTAACCGATGTTCAAGCTAATCGGTCCGACCTGATCATCGCAGATATCTTTCCACTGGGGCGGAACGAGACCCGATTTCTCTCGGAACTCAGACGGACCGTCCCGGAAGTTTCTCTGGTCGTAGTCACTGACGCACCTGATTTCCCCTCCACGGTCAAATCGTTCCGGCTGGGTTGCATTGATGTCATATCCAAGACCCAATCCGATCTTTCCCTGGCCAATAAACTTCAGAAGCGGCTAAAAGAACATCAGGCCAAGAATAAGAGATTGCATGAAAAAGAGGCCACCAGCTTCAAATTACAGAAGCTGCAAACTGTCCTTGACCAGGCCGAAATCGGCATCCATGTGCTCGACCGTGACTATCGATTGCTCTCCCTGAACAAATACATGAAAAAACTGATTGGCGCCACCGCCAAGAGCCCCCCTGTGACCTTCTGTTATGATCTTTTTCAGCCCACCTGGCGCAGGCCGCGGGATGAAGAATCCATCCCCTGTGCCGGCTGTCTGGTCAAAGCGGCTATTGATGATGGACTAATACATACCGGTCCAGGTTGCGCGAGACTTGGCCGGATACTTCAGGTTAAGGCCGTTCCCATTAAAGATAAAGACGACCAGGTGGTCAAAGTGGTGGTGCTGACTCTCGATCCTTTGGCCCTTATTCGAATAGACAGAGGGGCTCAGACGATCCCTCCCAGACTTCAAGAATTGTTGGAGAGTGTTCCTAACACGTTGGGTTTTACCGATACCAGAAGTAGAATTATCTTCGCTAACCCGGCGCTTATCTCCGCGTTCAAACGGGAAAAAGAAAAACTAGTCGGGCAGAACCCCGCAAAGTTTTGTGCCCGAAGCTCCTTACCCAGGCTGCGCCGGCAACTCATCGCCAGAGGAAAGGGCGAGTGGGGCGATTATGGTCTGGAGCTGTTTGACGGTCAGGGAGAAAGCGCCCCTGTCCGAATTCTATCCATGCCTCTGTCTAACCTGGCCGGAGAGTATGCCGGGAGTATCTTTCTGCTCCTCGGGCGAAAGGACCTGACGAGCCTGGAACAAGAACTGAAACTCTGCCGGGAAGGCATAGAAACGGAACTGCAGTCCCGGGCCGCGCTGGAAACCGACCAGGATAAGCGAATCAATGATTTCATGGACCAATCCTGGGACATGGTGTTCCGGTTGACGCCCAATCTCAACATTTCTTTTGCCAGTTCCGCGGCCATTGATGCTTTGGGTTTTGACCAAAATGAATTGCTTAAGAAAAAAATGGCCGATTTGCTGCCGGATGAAGAGAAAGAGGACATCCTACAGAGGCTGCGGACCTTAGGTGACAATAATCGCTTCTCCGGGGTGGCGCATCACCTCATGGGGAAGAACAAGGTTAAGATACCCGTTCGGACCAATGCCCGGTCTATCTCTGATCACCACCACCAGTGGTCCGGGATCGAGATAACCTGCTATAATGCCTCCTACATCAAATATCTTGAAGACCGGCTGGTTCAGTCGGAAAAGTGGTCCTCTGCGGGTCGTCTGCTTGGTCCGGTGACCGAAGAATTGGTCAACCGTACAAAACATATCGAGGCGGCGCTGGATGAAGCCGTTAACGCGCCGGACCACCCTAATTCGTCCCCGGACAGTCTTTTGGCCGCCCAGGAGGGCATCCATAGTGTCTCAACCATGGCCGAGGCCTTAGAGGCGTTCGTCTTTGGTCGGAGACTTTCCTTGGCCCAGGTGGATGTTAACCAATCTTTTGGCCGATTGCTCCATCTCCTGGGCCCCCGGTTAAGGAGCCTCAATATCCAGGTCGTAACAAAATTTTCACCCTACTTGCCGGCAATCGCGGCCTCTCCAGACCAAATCAATCAGGCTATGCTGAACCTGGTCATTAACGCCATCAAATTCATGCCCAGTGGGGGCACATTAAAGATTGAGACCAAGAAACTAAGAGATAACATAAAAATAATTATGAGTGACAGTGGGATCGGACTCCCCCGAGAAAGCATCGACAGGGTTCTAAATGATTCTCAAACGCCCTTCGACTCTGATGAGATGTGTCCGGAGCTGTTCCTGGCTCAGCGAATAATCAACGACCACTACGGAGAAATCAATGTCCAAAGCCATCTCGGCCGCGGAACAATTCTTAATGTCACCTTGCCGGCAAAGCCTTTTTTGAGTGAATCTGAAAAAGGTTATTGAAAAACATGTCAAGTTTTGGTAAGAGCAAACACGCCACAGTGGCGCTGCGGAGTTCATCTTGCGGCGCGGCTTTGGCAAGTCTATCTTGGCCACGGGTCTTCAGCAGAATCAATTAACTACTAGGAACCGGCCACCGAGCGTTAGATGACATCTAACGGATGACATGTGTGTTGCTGAAACACATCAGGGTGGTTAACCCGAACGCCTAAACGTTTGCGGCCGGACGTCTGGGGAACAGAAATGAGCTATGATATGCTTATACCAAAATTAATTTTTTTGACTAAGGGGCTCGGTCGCCACAAGGAAAAGCTGGCCAGTTTTGAAGAATCTCTACGTGATGCCGGCCTGGCATCCCAAAACCTGGTCCAGACGTCGAGTATTATTGCACCGCGCAGTAAGATAATCACCCGCAAACGGGCCCTTGACTATCTGAAACCGGGCCAAATACTCTTTGTGGTTATATCACGGAATGAAACCAACGAGCCAAATCGACTCATCTCTGCTTCTGTCGGCCTGGCCATCCCTCGGGACCGCAATCAGTACGGTTACCTCTCCGAACACCATGCCTATGGCGACAACGCCAAGACCGCCGGAGATTACGCCGAAGACCTGGCCGCCCAAATGTTGGCCACGACCTTAGGGATCGAATTCGACGTCAATCAGAGTTGGGATGAAAAAGAAGAGGTCTTCAAACTCTCCGGCAAGATTATCGAAACCAGGAATATCACCCAAACAGCCACGGGAACCAGTGACCGATGGTGGACCTCAGTAGTGGCCTGCGCCGGATTTATCATGAAATGGATGATGGACCCCGAACCAAGAAACAAGTAGGAACCAGGCAGTTTGGCGAACCATGGATCAATGTGCCCGATCTCAACCGGGCCAAAGTAACCATCCTGCCCGTTTCTTATGAAGGGAGTGTGACCTATGGCCGAGGCACCGGCCTTGGTCCCGCGGCCCTGCTGGATGCCTCCTATAACCTCGAATGGTACGACGAGGAGTTGGGCCAGGAAACATACCGCGCCGGTTTCTACACCTACCCCATCATGACCTTCGGGGACGGTGACTCAACGCCCATGGTCCTGGACCAGGTTACTGAGGTGGTTAAACAAGACATCCGGGCCGGCCGGTTTACCGTCATGGTTGGAGGCGAGCATTCCTTGACCCTTGGTCCGGTCAGAGCCCATGCCGAATCCGGCCGTGGGCCCTTCTCGGTTCTTCAGCTTGACGCCCACGCAGATCTGCGGTATCGTTATAGGGGGGATAAGCTTAGCCACGCTTGTGTGATGCGGCGAATAGTTGAGATTGATATCGGAATAGTTCAGGTGGGCATTCGGTCCCTCTCCGTCGGCGAGGCCAGGTTTATCAAGAGAAGTGGACTCGCCCCTTACTATGCCCACCACATTAGAACAAACGGAACCTGGATGGACCAGGCCGTAGATGATCTGGCTGAACGCGTCTATGTCTCCTTAGATATTGATGTCCTCGACCCGGCCATTATGCCGGCCACCGGCACCCCGGAGCCGGGAGGACTGGACTGGTTCCAATTAACCGACTTTCTACGTCTGGTGGCCGGGCGGAAAGAAATTATCGGGCTGGACGTGGTCGAGTTGGCCCCGATTCCTGGTTTCGAGAGTCCTAATTTTGTCGCGGCCAAACTGGTCTATCGTCTGCTGGGCTATATTTTGGGGCCCCATGTGGTTTGACCATCCGGCCGCGGTGGCCTTAACGGATCATTTGTTGGTGCTATCTAAGGTGGAACTATGAAAGAACGAAAAGAAGTGACCTGCCCCAAATGTGGTAAGGAATTTACCACGGCCCTAAAAGCTACCATCTACTGCCCCCGGTGCGGCGAAAAAATTGAGATTGGCCTCTGGGAATAACTATTCCGGCGATCGCCGGGTCCCGATCTCAAAGCCAGTATTCCGGATACCGCCGGGTCTTGGGTATGTTGTTCACCACCAGGGCGATCAGCAGCATGATAAGTATCCCGGCTCCAATGGGCATGAGGACGTACATATAGCCTAAGTCATGAATCTTCTTATCGCCAATGATGGCAATTAACGCGGTGGCCCCGGCCGGTGGATGGACCGTCTTGGTCATATGCATCACGGCGATAGAGGTGGCCACCCCGATGGATGCGGCCAACCACAAATAAGTGGAAAGCATCTGGTACGAGGTAACGCCGATCAGGGCGCCGATAAGATGCCCACCAATCAGGTTCCTCGGCTGAGCCAGGGGACTTTTTATGGCTCCGTAGATGAGCACGGCCGAGGCTCCAAATGACCCGACCATCATAATCAATCCCGTCCCAGCCAGGATAGACTCGTTGATGTAGGCCACAGCAGCAATACCCAGGAATGCCCCAATCCAAGACCAAGCCACTTCGGATAAGCGAACCGCCGGGGGGCTCTGGGTGATTCCTTTCATCTTGGCAAAATAATTCAACATACTCTCCTCAAAAAAGAAAAACGCATCACATCGGCCCGCGACACCAGACCCACCAGATAACCGCCGGCATCAACCACCGGAACCCGATTAATGGCCTTGTCGGCCAGTATCTCTACCAGTTCCGCCAGGGGTGTCTCGCCGGGGACAGTGATGGCTGGAGATGTCATAATATCCTCAGCCGTGCGTGACAGCATCTGATCTATCAGGCAAGTACTTCTTTTTAGCCACTCCGAAATCACGCCCATACATGTCTTCACCTCCGGCATGTTCATGGCCGCGATAAAATCCTTTTCCGAAATCACCCCGGCCACCCGACCATCCGGTTCGACCACAGGAACACCCGATATCCCGTGCCGGGCCATGCTATCGGCCACATCCGCCAGGCTGGTGTCTCTCTTGACGGAGACAACCCGCGTCGTCATAATATCTTTGGCCTTAACCGAATGCGTGATCCGGTCGAGCGCCCGACAATGAGCCAGCCGATAGATCTCTTTAAAATCGTTAGTGGTTATATCCAGATACCCAGGTAAACTTTTCATTGCCTGATAGACGTCTTCATCAGACAGGTCCAGCTCGATGGGGAATCCGATCTCTTGCGCAGGTTGCTTTTTTTTAGCCATCTTTGGATCCTTGAATATACTTGACACGGCTATAATTGACGCTTCCGAGAATATCGGTTGCTGGTTGTTTGTTATTGGTTACTTGTTAAAGGCAACCAGAACGAGTAACCAGCAACTATGTCACCTCTAAAAGGGACAATTATGACCGTTTAAAGTATAGCGTCTAAGGTTAAAAAACGGTCAGGCCAACACATGGCCCTGGTCAATTGGTTGAATCGAACCAATCATAGCCCACATGGCTGGCTTGATCCAGCCAGGACAGCCTGAGAACTTCGGCAGATAATCCGATTTTTAAAATAACTTATGGTAATAATTATATTTATTTGTTTAGCAGACAAATGGCACGAAAAATGCTATCTTATAATTCAGAAGAACAACACCCCGTACCTTAGCGGCGGCCATCAGGCTTCCAAAGCTCTACCTGAAAATTTAAGGGAAATGCGGGGCCTATCGACCGCAGCCAGAGATCGACCAGAGGAGGTCATCATGCGAACATTAAGAACTGCCCCTCTTTTCATTGCCTTACTATTGACTTTGTTTCTCATTTCTTTCGTCCAGGCTGGGAGCACAGACTCTTTTTTCCCTCCCAATAAAGACATGAGAGGTATTGATTGGGGTGGACTGGGCCTGAATCTGACCGACAAGCAGATTAACGCGCTGGTCACTGCGGCTCAAAATCTATATACCGACAACAATCCAAAGTACGTCCAGCTTACCGACACCTTATTAAGTATGATGCGTTCTAAGCTACCGGAAGAAAGACTCGAACTCAGCTCCAGCATTGCCCTTTTGATGTCTGATATCGCTTCTCGGGAAGGCAAGTACTGGCAGGATGTGTCAAATATTATAAAAAGCAAATAATCCAGGCAATAACCCCCAGGCTACCCCACCTGGTGGATTATTACATATAGTCGGCCACCCGACCTGAAGCGGGTGGCCTGACCTGTTTTTAGCGGCAGTTGTTGCTGCTTATCTACTAGATGCAAGCAGGTTCCGGGCTAACCACCCAAATCCGTCATCAACTCATCCGGATGGTCTGGACTAACCGGTAGAATGACCCGGATTTTAGTTCCCTGGCCGGGAGATGAACGGATGTCAATTAGGCCGCCGACTGAGGCCACTCTCTCCCGCATCCCGATCAACCCGATTCCTTTTCTGGCCTGGCCGGGAGATTCGGCCGGGTCGAATCCGACCCCATCGTCCGTCATAAAAAAAATAACCTGGGGGTGGGAATAAGTCAACCGTAGGCTCACTTGCTTAGCGCGACTGTGTTTGGCCATGTTATTAAGCCCTTCCTGCACAATCCGGTAAAGTACGATTTCCACTTGCGGCGGTAGCCGACGCTTAAACCCGACCGCCTGAAAGTCTATCTCCACCCCCCGCATCCTGCCCCTAAATTCATCGATATACCAACCTAATGTGGGCACCAGACCGAGATCGTCAAGCATGTCGGGGCGTAACTCGGAGCACACGTTTCGAATATTGTCTGCCAGTTCTTCTGTCAATTTGATCAACTGAAAGCACTTTTCCCGTGGACCCTCATACCCCTCCGGCAATGAATGCGCCAGGGTCTGCAGGCCCAGGTGGAGTCCCGTCAGGGCCTGGCCAAATTCATCGTGGAGGTCCACGGCCAATCTCTTGCGCTCATCCTCAATGCTGGCGATAAGACGGCGGGACAAACGCCGAATCTCATTTTCCGCCTGCCGCCGTTCGGTTACATCCCGCAAGAAAGCCAACGACAGGGCTTCTCCCTGGTAATTGATCTTGGTGGCGGATATTTCAACATAGATGATGCGGCCATCCTTTCTTAGCCCTTTGAAATCATACCGGGTGGGCGTCATTTCACCCCGTTGCCGACGCAAGGTCATTTCCATGACTCTGGCTCGGTCGTCCGCATACACCAACTGACTCAACGTCCCACCCGACAATGCCTCCGGATGCTCGTAGCCGAAAATATTGGCAAACTTACGATTAACAAAGGTGAGATCATCCTCCCGAATAATCCCCACCCCGTCACTGGAGGATTCTATGGCGGTTCGATAACGTTCCTCTGATTCTATCAATTGGGCTTCGGCAGCCTCCCGCCTGGCTATCTCTTGCTCCAATTCTCTGACTTTCTTTTCCAATTCGGCGGCATGAGTCGTGATCAAGCTTTGCCGTTCCCGATAAAAATCTATCCTCAGCGGCATGGGTGACGACGGCGCCGTTGGGTTGGGCGCTATCCGGCTACAAGATGGTCTGACCGTGGCCCAAGATGAAGAGACCAGCATAATTTACGGAATGCCGAAGGTGGCCAAGGAGAAGGGAGCAGCTAAGTTAATTCTTCCGCTATCTGAAATTTCACGCCAAATCATCAAATGGGTCCAAGGGTAACAATATCATAATATTATATTTATCGTTGACCCAGTTGCTTGTTGCCGGTCAATGTCATTGACTTGAGCGTGCGAACAATCGTGCTAATTTTTTTAAAATAGCCCATTCCGAATAAGTAACCGAAAATAGAAAATGCATTGTTGTGGAAAAAAAATTAGCTTCCTTCAAAAATGTGTGTTAATATTTTATATTGAGGTTTGAATAACGAGTTCGTCTTTTTCTATTTTTTCGACCGAAGATGAAGGTGGGTAGCCGAGAAGTAGCCGGCGGCAAGCCTGTTCCCAGGATATTTTTTATGCCGCGGCAAGTTTTTTGGGTGTTCCAGGCTTCACGGTATTTGCACTGCCATATGATTCGGCTACACATTATGTTTAGAATGAATATTTATTAGCTAACTTGACCATCGGAGGTATGACTATGAAAGAAAGAGTACAAGCGGCCCTGGACAAAATTAGACCCAGTTTGCGTGCTGACGGCGGGGATGTGGAACTGGTCGATGTGGTGGATGGGGTCGTAAAAGTGAAACTTCAGGGCGCGTGCAGCGGCTGCCCCATGTCACAGATGACCTTGAAGATGGGGATTGAAAAAATTATCAAGCAATCCGTCCCTGAAGTCATCAGCGTGGAATCCGTTTAGTCATTTGTTTGTTGCCGGGCCTTCACTTGGAGGTCAATAAAGGTGATCACCCTGAAGCAAATATACTCAACCGGCAGTTTTCCGCGTTCCTAATCGGCTAAATTATGATGGCCGACTAATGTCGTTTATCCCTGTTGCCGAGCGCTGGTTAGTCATAGCGTCCCGGCAATTCTTTTGGGCACGTAAAATAAAAACCGAAGAAACTCGTGGTGGCCGATCATGTCAGCCCAGGATTGACGACCTGGGTTAACATGTCGCGCTGAAATCGCCGCCATTCCTGCCTCAGTCCGCTCTTAAACCCGGATATTCGTTTGTTCGTGTTGGTCTCTACCTGGGCTGAATTTTGCAATCCGACCTGTAGATCCGATTATTTTGTGGTTCTCTGTTTTGGCAATAATACTTATTAAATTGGCATGTTATCATCGACAAGCGATCCTCTTTACCCCGCCCTTGCCTTTACCCCTCATTTTTCAGTTGCCTCCGTCAAGATTTTATGCTAAAAAACGCCCAATTGATTTTATTGGTCACCAAGTCTCGGCAAAGTTTGTGGTTGTGGGATAGGCCTGCAACGGCTTTTCCGAAGGACGGGAACTAAATCTAATTAGGAGGAATTATGCGTTATACCAAGTTCGTGCTAGTTTCCATTCTGGCGATGTTCATGTTTGTTTGTGTTGCCAATGCTCAGGCCCCGATGGCTCCGGCTGCGGCTTCTGCGGCTGCCGATAAAGAGTCTGCGGCTGCCGACAAAAAGGCTGCGGTTGCCGAGAAAAAGGCTGCGGTTGCCGACAAAAAAGCTACGGCTGCCGAGAAAAAGGCTGCCAAGAAAGCCAAGAAAGCCAAGAAAGCCAAGAAAGACGCGGCCGCTGCTGAAAAAAACTAGGGGCAATTATCTCATAGTCGTTTTTGCTCAAACCGAAATCAACCTTAATCTAGATTAAGATTCATTTCGTGTTACCCCAGCTTATTGTACCACCATAGCGCTATATTTGGGGGGCTCCTCGATGGAACCCCCCAGATTTTTTCCACTGGCAGTAAGTATCGGCCTTTGTCACCATTATGCCCTCCTCAACTCAGAAGCGGAACTCACCGCGCATGATACCCCCATGGCTCTAACCGGCTCCGACCAAATTCGTGTGCGAGGCTAAAATGAGTCTGCGGACAAGTGTGCGGCAGTACTTTGAGACAATCCGGTTTCTTCACCCGAAACAGATTCTCTATCGCTGCCTCCGCATACTGAAGTCCTGGCTTCTGCGCTCTCTCGGCGGGTTACCCGATAGAACCTACCGCCTGCTTTATCCTTCACCCGGAGTCACCGCCGGCCCTGGCCCAAACCCTCCTCCCCAGGTCTCCCTAAGAAGACTAATCATCACTCGGGATGATCTTCAGGCCGGAATTTTTTCATTCATCCACCAACCAGCGGAATATGACCCCACCGGATCTTGGGATGCCCCAGGCCAGAGTCTCCTTTGGCGATATCATCTGCACTATTTTGATTATTTAACTTTACTCTCCCCGAGCCACTATTCCCCCGGCGCGTCGAGCCGAGACCTGGACCTGGCCGAGAGACTGATTCTATCCTGGCTGGAGGCCAACCCGGTGGGGCGGCCAATTGCCTGGCATCCATACACCGTGTCTCTCCGGGTGATGAATTGGATGACCTGGTATCGGCGGGTGTCGGCCCAAGGTATGTCCATTCCCGACGAATTCAGCAGGGTCTTTCTTGACGGCCTTTACCGGCAACTGGTCTTCCTGGCAGATAATCTGGAATATGATGTGGGCGGGAATCATCTGCTGGAAAACTTGACGGCCTTGATTCAGGGAGGATGTTTTTTTTCCGGGTGGAGGGCTAAGACATGGGCCGGGCGGTTTTTGGGTAAGTTAGAGCAGGAACTGGGAACCCAGGTGTTGCCGGACGGAGTTCATTTCGAGCTTTCTCCGGGTTATCATCTGGCTGTAACCGGAGGTCTGCTGAACACGCTGGCCGTTATTCGATCATCCGGACTAGAAGCCCATTTTTTGAGCGAGTACGTAAAATCTATGTTGTCCGTGGCCGGGGCCTTGTTGCACCCCGATGGACAACCGGCTTTTTTTAAAGACACCACCCTGGACGCTTCCCCGTCTTGGTTTGACCTCCAGGCTTTGGCCGCGCAGCTAGGCGCTGCAGGTTTACGTCCTGCTCATTGTCCCCCATTTGTCCAAATGCCCAGTTCCGGCTATTTTGTTTTCAATGGTCCCGGCCACAGGTTAATTGCCTTTGCCGGTAAGACCTGCCCGGACAATCTGCCGGCGCATGCCCATGGGGATC
>JADFYC010000059.1 GCA_015233295.1 Deltaproteobacteria bacterium
TTTTTCGTGGTGATAAAGAGCGCATTCAATAATCTCCCGAGAGATGAGGCGGGTGTTCCTGAGAATCTTGGCCCCGAGGAGGGAATGCTTCTTCATCTCCTCAAATTCTTCTTCAGTTAATGGTCCGGGCTTGTTAAGAATTCCTTGGGGAACCGCCGTTTTCCCCAAATCGTGAAATATGGCTCCGATACCCAGGGTCTTGAGCAGGTTCGGCGAGAAATCCAGATACCGGCCCAGGGTCAAGGACAGGACACAGACATTCACCGAGTGAGTATAGGTGTATTCGTCGAAAGTCTTGAGTTTGATCAGGGTCGAAGAAGCGTACCGGTTTCGAAAGACACTACTCATCAAGGCGTCCACGTTGGCTGAAACTTCCTCCAAATCGATAGGCTCCCCGTTTTTGGCCTGATTTAAGAAGATCCTGGCCTTATTGATCGTGTCCTTGTAAACGTTCTCTACCCGAGTTATTTCGTCTCGCAAGGAGACCGTATCTGCGGAGGCCGGCGGAGCTGCCGGAGGTGACGGTTTTGGTCCGCTGGATTTTGGTCTGGTGTCTTTGGTTTCACTATTTGGGGGGGGCGGCGCGGCCACTTGGGATAAATCATGACCGTCATCGGGTTGATCCGTATCGATACCTTTGTCGGTATTGATTTTAACAGACAATATACCGTAATGTTTTATTTTTTTTATCTCTTCTTCAGATTTTATCAGCAGTTTGGACCGAAGGAAAGGATGATTGAGCCAGGACGTGGCCATGTCTTCGATATACATTCCGATTTTAAGTTGTTTCACACTGATGTCTTTAAGCATAATAGAAGGCCATGGTTATTTTAAGGGGACCAGACAAACTTCAGATGGAGCATAATTTGATACTACATATCATAAATGATCTCGTCCGAGAATTCAAGAGATGATAAGACCGGATCTGATTTAAGGAATATCAGGGCTGATCGTTTGCCCTCAATGCTCCAGCGCCTTAGGCCATCTCGTCAGGTTTCGGGCAAAACCGGCCGGCAGCATGATGGGCCAGTCTGATTGGCTCGGGCAACCGGAAGCGGCGGCAGAGTTCCAAAGTCAAGGCCACACTGCCCTCAATGTCGGAGCGATGCCCCGGGGAGACATAAACGGGCTTCACGCCGGTCCTCGTCCGGACCACAGCCCCGATCACTTCCTGACCATGCCGCAAACAAACCGAACTTCCCTTCGTTGTGGGGACCGGATCATGAACACCGCACAACCGAGACTTGGCGCAACCGATGGTGGGCAAATCAATTAGTATCCCCATATGTGCGGCTATGCCCATGCCCTTGGGATGGGCCAGACCTTGCCCGTCGAACAAGACCACATCAGGAATATGGGTCAATTCTTCAAATGCCTTAACCAACGCCGGTCCCTCTCGAAAGGTGAGAAGACCGGGCACGTAAGGGAAAGGCGCAGCGGTGGCCCGGCAAACCACTTCCACTACCTGCAATTCCGGAAATGACAGGACCACAATCGCGGCTACGGCTAAGGCTGTGACGCCGCTCTGGAGAGGCCGACGGTAGGACGTGTCCGCCCCCGCGATCAAACGGATCTTACCAGGTAACGGGACGATGATCTGTTTTTCCTTTAACCGTTCTTGCAGACCGGCGGCTAAGCCGGGATCCTGCGGCCAATCATGGACGAAGGCTATACGCATAACGACATCCCCGTTGGGTTTCCTCTTCGCTAGACCACTGAGCCATATTTTAAGCGAACTAGTTTCAAATGGCAAGGGAATCAAATCGAACTTTTTGGACGCCATCCGTCCGGACTGAGATTCGTCATAATAATACTTAATTAGACACGATTAATCGCTATACGAATACAATACCTCACTATACATGAACAAAGTTGCCGATACGTGACGACGCAACGGCCAGGCCTCGCCGGCATGTGGGACCAGTCGGGAAATACCCACGCCGGCCGGGAAAGGTGACTAGAGAAATGATTCCCGCACCCTATTTACAAAGCGACTGAATGTTCATACAATACGTTGGAATTAAACTGCGTTCGACCGGGGGCATCCTGGAATGCCTGCTGCAACTTGATCGCGGCAAGCAGCAATTGAATACAAAAAATGATTGAGTCGATAACCAGTTAATATATGAATGATTTTATCAAAATGGGCACCCCAAAGATTATTCTGACCGCCAAAATTAGAATGCTGAATAAAATTTGCATCTATTGTCTTTATTGACTATAATGTAGATTCAGGCCTTAAGAAGACCGCCGGTCGTCGGCGTCTGCGCGGCTCCGTCCTGGTCAGTGCTGGAATTGAAAGAGCCGGGGTGACATGAGAACCCAGGTTTGACGTCGGATAAATCCCTCAAAAAGAGGATCGGATGAGAAAAAATATAAGAACACGGCTGAGTATGATCACGTTATGGTTCCTTTTCCTTTTTTTGTCCCTGACCTTGGCTCAAGCGCAAGATAAACTTGCTTTCGAGGCTGATGATTCCATCATCCAACTTCGTGATAAGATAAGCAACAACGGCTATAGCTTCAGCGTCGGACACAACTGGGTTTATGATTTATCACAGGATGATAAAGCAAAATTATTAAGCCGTCATCCGCCTCTGAATCCCAGACCGGCCGGTGAGCCGGAAGAAATCGGTCCGATAGCCAGGCATCTTGGAAAGGCTGCTCTGCCGGCACAGTTCGACTGGCGAAGTTATAATGGTAAGTCTTACATCGGTCCGGTCAAAGATCAAGATACCTGTGGCGCTTGCTATGCATTCGGGGCCAACGCGGCGGCTGAAGGTGTGTACAACTGGGCTAAAAATAAGCCTGACGGCAACTGCGTCAATTTTTCGGAGTCGTATATCATCTGGTGTTTGGGCCGTCTATCTCAGTACTCCAATCATTTCTTCGGCTGTGACGGGGCTGATTATGATTACGAGGAGCTTCACGCCTTAACCGTTGAAGGTGTGGCTAACACCTCCAATTTCCCTTATCAAACTTACGACCCAGGTTCATGCACTCACTGGAGTGATCCCACCGTGGTCTTTAAGGAATGGCATCGAATTCCATGTGGTGATATCAACGCCATCAAAACCGCCATAATGACCTATGGGGTAGTAGATGCCGCGGTCTATGTCGGATCGGCTTTTGAGGCGTACCACGGCGGCATATATGAAGACACGAACACCTCATGTAACAGCACGCCCTGTTATTATACTCCAACAAACCATGCCATTTCCCTGGTCGGGTGGAACGATAATGGAGGAAACGGATATTGGATTCTCCGCAACAGTTGGGGCCAGTCATGGGGAGAGAATGGTTATATGCGGATAAGGTATACCTCAGCCGTCGTATCTTGCGAGGCGGCCTATTTAGTTCCTTCTACCTCAGCCCCGGCCCCGGCTGTTAACTCCTTCTCCCCGACCTCAGGCGCCACCAGGACCACCGTAACCATAACCGGGACCAACCTCAGCGGAGCCACGGCCGTTTCATTTGGAGGCACCGCGGCTCAATCGTTCACGGTGGATAGCGCCACCCAGATCACCGCCGTGACCGGCACGGGAACCACGGGGACCATTAGCGTCACAACTCCGGGAGGCACGGCCACCAGCAGCGGGACGTTTACCTGTGTCTGGAGTAAGGTAAACCTTGATTTTAACGTTGACGGGAAATCGGATACCCTTTGGCGACATGCGACCACTGGGGAAGTCTATTTGTGGACCATGAACGGCGCGACTATTTCTTCTTTGGGGTCTGTGGCTATAATCGGCGACCTGAATTGGAAGATTCAGGGGATCGGTGATTTCAACGGAGACGGAAAGGCCGATATCCTCTGGCGCAATACAGCCACGGGGGAAGTTTGGATATACCTGATGAATGGACCGGCCATTGCTTCACAGGGATCAGTTGGTTTCGCCGGTGACTCGAATTTGCAGATTCAAGGGATCGGCGATTTCAACGGGGATGGCAAAGTCGATATCCTCTGGCGCAATGCGGCCACCGGAGAAGTCTCTGTGTGGTTGATGAACGGCGCAACCGTCACGACCAAAACATCCGTTGGCACCGTTGGCGACTTGAACTGGAAAATTCAGGGAGTCGGTGATTTTAACGGAGACGGGAAGGCAGATATTCTGTGGCGCCACACCACCACGGGGCAAGTCTGGTTGTACCTGATGAATGGACCGGCCATTTCTGCCCAGGGATCTGTCGGCGTCGTCAGTGATTTAAATTGGCAGATTCAAGGGATCGGTGATTTCAATGGGGATGGCAAAGCTGATATTCTATGGCGCAACGCGGCCACGGGGCAGGTTTGGATATACCTGATGAATGGGACGGCCATTTCTGCCCAGGGATCTGTTGGAGTCGTCGGCGACATGAATTGGAAGATTCAGGGAATCGGTGATTTCAACGGGGACGGCAAAGCTGATATTCTATGGCGCCACACCACCTCGGGGCAAGTTTGGTTGTACCTGATGAATGGACCGGCCATTTCGTCCCAAAGTTCTGTGAGTGTCGTCAGCGACCTGAATTGGAAAATTCAACTGTTATTCGGCCCGTGAGCCGCGCCGGCGGGAAAAATGGAATTGCGGATATATTCTGATCTGTTAATGACCAATAATTAAACAAGAACCCATGAGACGGAGGAAAAAAATGAAAGCCAATAAAGCCTTGACTGCCTTATGTTTTATTTTGGTCTTTTTAGTTATCTCTCCGGTGTTTGGAGATGAACTCACGAACCCGAAGGATCTCCAGGAAAATGCCCAAATGCTGACCCAGCCGTCCTCGGCCGTCACAAAGACATTTTCTCGGGACAGACTCCTTGATGTGGCTAGAACTCAAGGTTATGTCAGGGTTATAGTGCAAATTGCCGTACCTGACATCGATAAATTAACGGCGGCGTCCACTGCCGTCAAAGTAATTTCGCCCGGTGAAAAAGCTCCAGACCAGACGATGAAGGCCGATGCTGAGTTAGCCGATATGATCTCGTCCGTCACCCTTGGATTACTTTCCAATTTGCAGGGAGTTTATTACCAGGTCAATCATACCTACCAAAGCATCCCATTTGTAGCTCTTAATGTTTCAGAACAGGCGCTGCTCATATTGGAATCACTTCCTGACGTTGTTAGTATCGCAGAAGATCGGGCGGTACCTCTGCCGGAACCTGTTCCCGCGGTTAATGCAGACCGAGAATCTTCGGCCCGAGGAGTCAGCGTGGGAGTTATTGGCGCAGACAAGGCCTGGCAGATGGGATATACCGGCGCAGGATGGTACGTGGCCATCCTTGATACCGGCATTCGCGAAACACATGAATTTTTTGCCGGTAAGACCCTGGTGGAAGCCTGTTACGCCGGCAATTCGAACTGTCCCAACGGGCAAACTACTATGACCGGACCCGGCTCAGCAGCCCTTTATGCCAGTAGCCTCTCGGGTTATGACCATGGCACTCACGTGGCCGGAATAGCCGCGGGCAAAAAAGCCGATAACAGCATCCTGGGAGTGGCCAAGGACGCTAATATAATAGCCGTCAAAGTTTTTTCCATCTTTACCTCGGATACAAATTGCGGCGCCGGTCACTCTCCCTGTATTTTAAGTTATACCTCAGATCAAATACTCGGATTGCAATTTGTTTACAACAATCGATCCAACTTCAGTATCGCATCGGTGAATATGAGTATAGGCGGCGGTACAAAGTATTCCGACCAGAGTCTATGCGACACAAATAATGCCGCCGAAAAAGCGGCTATCGATAATCTTAGGGCCGTCGGCATAGCCACGCTCATTGCCAGTGGTAATGAATCATATTGTAACGGCATCGACGCACCCGGCTGCATCTCGTCGGCCATAGCCGTCGGCGCCACCGACGATAGCGATGTACAAGCCAGCTTCAGTAATTGGGACCCTAATTTACTAGACGTTTACGCCCCAGGGGTCTCAATCAATTCGTCCATTGGCACCAGTGATACAAGTTATGGACTAATGAGCGGCACATCCATGGCTACCCCGCATATGACTGGTTGCTTTGCCTTGTTAAAGCAGAAGAACTCTAGTTTAAGCGTTACACAATTATTTAGTGCGGTGAATAACACCGGAGTACCAATTTCCACCTTTTGCGCAACTGGACCTTTGAAGCCGAGAATTCAGGTGGATGCAGCCTTATTATCCATCCCGGGGCCATCATCGAACAAGACTGAATTCGACTTCAACGGGGATGGAAAAGCTGATATCCTCTGGCGCAATGGGTCTAGCGGGAGTATTTGGATGTACTTTATGAATGGAACGTCCATCGGCTCACAGGGATCGGTTGGTTTCGTCAGTGACCCGAACTGGAAGATTCAAGGATTAGGTGATTTTAATGGAGACGGGAAGGCTGATATACTATTCCGTCATGCGATCACGGGGCAAGTGTGGATGTACCTGATGAATGGAACGGCTGTTTCTTCCCAAGGACCTGTTGCGACCGTCAGCGACTTGAACTGGTCGATTCAAGGGGTGGGTGATTTTAACGGGGACGGCAAGGCTGATGTCCTCTGGAAAAATGCGGCCACGGGGCAAATTTGGATCTGGTTGATGAATGGAACGTCCATTTCGTCACAGGGATCGGTTGGTTTTGTCGGTGACTCGAATTGGAAGATTCAAAGAATAGGTGATTTTAACGGAGACGGGAAAGCTGATATACTATTCCGCCATGCGACCACCGGGCAGGTTTGGATGTACCTGATGAATGGAATATCTATTGCCTCCGAAGGATCCGTGGCTAACGTCAGCAACTTGAGTTGGCAGATTCAAGGGGTCGGTGATTTTAACGGGGATGGAAAATCAGATATCCTCTGGTTCAATGTGTCCACTGGGCAACTTTGGATGTACCTGATGAATGGAATATCCATCGGTTCACAGGGACAAGTTGGTGTCGTCGGTGACTTAAATTGGAAGATCAAAGGAATAGGTGATTTTAACGGAGACGCGAAGGCTGATATATTATTCCGCCATGCGACCACCGGGCAAGTCTGGATGTACCTGATGAATGGAATATCTATTTCTTCCGATGGATCCGTGGCTAACGTCAGCGACTTGAATTGGCAAACTCAGCTTATAGTCCCGTGAGATTTCGGGACCAACAGGGCGGAAGGCCTTAAAACGGAAGACCCAGCGCAAAAGATAGAGGGCGCAGATGTTTTAAAAGGAATTGACCCGTAAAGCGACACGATGTATAATAAGGGCCTTAGTAATGAAAACTGAGGCCCTTATTTTGTTTTGGGAGGAGCCGGCGTCTATCCCTGAGGTATAACCATGAAGTACCCTTATGAGATAAAGGTCTTTTTTGATATTCGGGACCAGATCTGGGTGGCCGTTTCGGATGATCTCCCAGGCTGCTCCGCCGGCGGGGCTACACCGGTAGAGGCTCTGCAAGAATTTGAATTGGCCGTAGAGGCCTGGATTGAGGCGCTTGAATCTACCGGAAAATCGCTTCCAATCCCGAAGGGAATGGGCGTTGGGTCAGGGGAACGTCAATCCACGACGGCCGTAACCGGCTGACGGTCCATCACAAGTCTCGACCACCGACCCAGCCTGGCCCCCCCCGGTCAATGCCACCTGGAATTAGGACAGACATGATATCACATGCACAAGCGAACATTCTGATTGCGGTAGATGGCTCGGATCAATCATTTGAGGTCGTCCGGTATGTGGGGCGGATCATCCCACCGGGCCGGGCCGGAATTACTCTGCTGCACATTGCCCACGAGATACCGGAAAGTTTTTGGGACACGGAACAGGACCCTCGGCCCCGTCAAGATAAGAACTGGGCTAAGTCCGTGGCTGCCCCACAGCGCCGAGTAATTGATGATTTTTTGGACAGGACCAGGCAAGAGCTCCATGAATTGGGCCATCAAGATGGTTTGGTCATGGCTCTGGTGAAGAAACGGCAGGCGGGTGTTGCTCGAGATATCCTAAAAGAAGCCCGGCAGGGCTACCAGGCCCTGGTGCTGGGGCGCCGGGGCGCAAGTCAGTTGCCGGATCTGGTTTTTGGTAGTGTGGCTAACAAGCTGCTGGATCGCTTGACCGATGTAACGTTGTGGGTGGTGGGCGGCTCCCCTGATCCGGGTAAGGTGCTGGCCGCGATGGACGCTTCTGAATCAGCCATCAGGCTGGTCGATTATGTGGGTCAGGTGTTCGAGAAGTCTTTGCCGGAGTTGATTCTTTTCCACGTTATCAGAGATTTCCGGGTGACTTTTCCAGATGCGGCTCACGCCTATTCGAATGATGACGCCAAAGAATTAACCAGCCTGGCCGGTGAACAGGCGAAACGGGCCGCCGCCGCCATGGTTCCCTTGCTCCAGCAGGGTGTTAAGGCCTTAAGAGACCGGGGAGGCCGCCCTGAAGATATCCTGGCCAAAATCATCACCGGAGAACCAAGCCGCTCTGGGGCCATCATCCGTGAGGCTCGCCAGGGAGGCTATGGAACCGTGGTGCTGGGCCGAAAGGGAGTTTCTCGGGTGGCCGAGTTTCCGTTCGGCCGGGTCAGCCATAAGGTAATTCAGATGGCTGATGATCTGGCTGTCTGGGTGATCAATTAGACGGTCGGCGGCAGAAACGGCGGCCGGTACCCTGCGGCCTATTCGCACTCCAGCTTGTACCTTAGCCCCTGAGATTTGCAGACCATCTCCCGGCCGGTCTCCTGGATATCACCTTCTATCATTTCCCTAACCAGCTCCGCAAAAGAGGTTCGTGGCGCCCAGCCCAGTTGCTCTCGGGCCTTGGAACAATCACCCAGCAGAGATTCCACCTCCGTGGGCCGGAAGAATCTGGGGTCCACCCCGAACAACTTATCTCCCGGCCGGATCAATGGATTGAACTCATATTTTTCCTCAAAGGCCGCCCGGTCGCAAGAAGCCACGATCCCCTCCTCACATACCCCATGGCCTTTCCAGTCAATTGTTATGCCGACAGCTTCGCAGGCCGCCTGGCAAAAATCGCGGACAGAGTGTTGCACGCCGGAGGCGATAACGAAGTCTTCCGGACGGTCTTGTTGCAGCATTAGCCACTGGGCCTCCACGTAGTCGCGGGCATGTCCCCAGTCGCGCCGCGCCTCCATATTGCCCAGGTAAATGGTGTCTTGAATGCCCATTAAAGCCCGGGCGATACCTCTGGTGATTTTCCTGGTGACAAAGGTTTCACCCCGAATCGGCGATTCATGGTTGAACAGAATCCCATTACAGGCAAACATCCCATAGGCTTCCCGATAGTTAACCGTAATCCAATATCCATATAACTTGGCCACGGCATAGGGGCTGCGAGGATAGAACGGCGTTTTTTCATCTTGTGGCACAGTTTGGGCTTTACCGTAAAGCTCACTGGTAGATGCCTGGTAAAAACGTGTTTTCTCCACCAATTTGAGAATGCGAACGGCCTCCAGCAGCCGCAGTGTGCCCAAGGCATCGGCGTTGGCCGTGTATTCCGGAGACTCGAAACTTACCGCCACATGGCTTTGGGCGGCCAGATTATAAATCTCATCAGGCTGGATTTCTTCGATTAGTCTGGCCAGACCAAGAGAGTCGGTCAATTCACCGTGGTGTAACTGAAAGCGCTTTGCAATACCGTGGTCGCTCCGATGAATATGATCAACCCTTTCCGTATTAGACACCGAGCAACGCCGCCTGATGCCGTGAACAGTGTATCCTTGGGTTAGCAGAAATGCGGAAAGATAGGCTCCATCCTGGCCGGTGACACCCGTAATCAAGGCTACTTTACTCAATAGTCTTCTCCTTTATAGATGACCCGGCCCCCGGCCGAGATCAAATTTCCGTCCATACGCATTTTCGGCAGAGGGAAATCATCTGGTTCCCTGCGGCCCATCTGTATCTTCGGTTTTGGTTTTACCAGTTTTCAGACCCGGATAAAGCTTTTTGGCGCATTCCGGGCATATCCCATGCGAAAAATTGGCTTCAGAACGGTCTCGGATAAAAGCCTCTATCTGGTTCCAATATCCTTTGTCGTCTCGTACTTTTTTGCAGCTAGCACAGATCGGGAGCAGGCCGCTAAGTTGCTTGACTTTATTTAACGAATCCTGAAGCTCGGCGATCAGCTTTTCCCGCTCTGCCTCGATCCGTTTCCGTTCGACAATCTCCTCCACCGCCTTGGTATATAATATTCGATACCGGGTAATGACGTAGTAGGCCGCTACGACGGCAATTATGGTCCCAAAGACTATGGTGACGACGTTAGACTGCCATAGCGTCATGTCCGGAGCAACTATCCGCTTTATAAACTGATAAGCGGTAGTGCAAAAGAAGGTGATCAATCCTACCTTAATCAGGGGAAGACCAAGCCCATAGGATTTGGGTATCTGATAGGCGGCTACCGGGATATCTTTATTTCCGTCTTCCATCGTCTTGCCCCTTGCATTCTGTTATTTCATTTGGTTAAGCTTGGGGTCCAGCCGACATCGTAAAAATTGTACCGCCTCTGCCATGGCCCGACGGGCGCTAAAGTGAAAGCAAGAACAGCCAAGACCATCATGACTTACCACCCGGCGCCAGAGGATCGGGCAACTTGATCAGCATCATGTGACCAAATGAAGCCGGCTGCCCAAAAGACAGATTGGCTAAGACCAATTGCAGTTGGGCTGTTTGAGGGGGCGGGGTAAAGCAAGTCCGGACCTGGGGATCCCCACCCGGCTTGATGTCTTTAACTATCCAGTCCGAATGTAATTCCATGCCTCGGTAGTTTAAGAAGCGGGCCCCCACTCGGGCCCCGTACTCGGAACTCTGACTGTCTACCTTCAAGGCCAGCAATAACACATCCTGTGGTGATACCGTCACCTTGCCCCCTAAGCAGGAGACCAGGGCGGTTTGGGCGTTCTTTAGTTGGATCCGGTTTTGGCCGGTTCCCGCGCCCAGCCGAATTTTCTCGGAAGCGGGATCGTCAAAAAGGGTTCGCCACCATCCCGAGGCCGGCCCCGGCCCCGGCGGATCGATGTCAACTACGGGATTAAAGATTAAATTAGGTAGCATGGCGACCAGGATAACCCGGTCTTCCAGGAATACCTTTTGCACGCCGTTCGGCTCGTTCAGGATCTTGGGGGTCTGTCGAGAGCCTTCGGGCCGGTCCAGGTGATAAAAAAGCACTATCCGGAAATAGCCGCCCAATTGGAATTCGGCCGGTTCATATGTATATCCGGTCAGAGTCACTCCCGAGGGCATCTTCCAGTTCATCGGGAAAGGAGGAGAGAGTCGGTAGAGCCGTTCATAAGCGGCCTGGGCCTCCTCCCTTTGGCCGAGATTCAAATGGGCTTGAGCCAGTCCAAGATAGCTCTCCACCCGGTAGGGGTCCGCTTCTGTGGCCCGGCGAAACAAATCGATGGCTTCATAATTTCGGAAATTATTCAAGGCCGCCTGGCCCAAAAAGTCCCCGGGCCAACCGCTCTGAAGCTTGATCTCGGGATCTCCGGTTGCCTTACCGGACAATCTGATCAGCGACTGGAATGCTTCTGGGGCCATGCCCCCTTTGAGCTGAATCAAACCCAACTCATAGGCATAGGCCTCTTTTTCAGGATGCCTGCCGGCCAGTTCCGTGAATAAACCGAGAGACAGCGGGAATGACCACATTTGCCAGGCCGCCCTGGCGATGGCCAAAGCGACCGTTTCATCCTCCAGGTTGAGTTGAGTAACCTTTTTTTCGATGAGCAATTCCACCGCCTGATCAACCCGGTTGTTCCGTAGCCCCAACTCGGCCAATCGCGCATAATCGGGGTGCGGATCAATCTTTGCCCCGGCTAAACAAAGTTGAAAAGCGTTGGCCGGGTCGTTTTGTTTCTGATAAAGGTGACTGAGTTTTGCGTAAGCGGTCCCGGCCGCCCCGGCCAGGTCTGCTACTGTCTGTTTTGCCGGTGGATTAATGAACTTAGCTGTGTATACGGCCTTTTGGTACAAATTCGTAACTTGCCGAAAATCTTTCTCGGCCTGGGTCACTTCACCTTGTTTCAGGTTGCCTTCTGCCGAAATCAGGAGAGACTTCTGCCATTCTTGATAAGTCCTATAGAATTCCTCACTTCTTTCGATATTACCGTTTTTACGAATTATTTTCTGGTACCATTTCTCCGCGTCCGAATACCGGCCCTGATCCCGGTAATAGCCAGCCAGACGGTACCGCACCCCGTCCAGGGCAAGTACCTGGAAAATAATCACAACTATCCCGAACCCGGCCAAAAACATTAGCTTCAGCCGCTTGCCCCGTGTGGACATTGATGCCGCCTGGAGTTATCCTTCAATTTCTATAGGCTATCGTACATACTGACAATTTTTATCTTTATAATATGGCCCAAAATCGGCACCGGGTCAAGTATTTTTCTTAGACAAGCCAGGGGATCCCGGCGGCTCCGGCCAGGATGCGACTGCCCAGGAAACGATGGAACCAGGTGGGAGTTGAAGAAGTAATCTCTGGCCTGAGCCGGCGAAAAGGCCAATGACTCCATGTGGCCGATAGACAAAAGCACAACGGTATGAGTTGGTCCGAGCCTGGGGTATGTCACTTAAGCCGGCTCATCTCTTCCGCCCGCAGTTCCCTCCGAAGAAGTTTCCCGACCTTGGACTTGGGCAGCATATCCCGAAATTCGATATATTGAGGAACCTTGTACCCGGCCAGTCTTTGCCGGCAGAAACGGGTCAAGTCGTGGCCGGTGATGCCCTTAATATCTTTCTTGAGCACGACGAAGGCTTTTATCCGCTCACCTACTTTATCATCCGGTACCCCCACGACGCAGGCAGCGATGACCGCCGCGTGATCCTGGAGCACGCTTTCTATCTCCGAGGCTGAGACCCGGTATCCCTTGTGTTTTATGGTGTCCATGGTCCGGTCGACGAAGTAGAGAAAGCCTGCCTCATCTATCCGGACAATGTCGGCGGTGCGGTAAAATACCTTGCCGTCCAACTCGACAAAGGCCTTGGCCGTCTCCTCCGGTTTGTTCCAATATTCCTTGACCATGGGGTCGGAGTGAACCAAAATTTCACCGGCCTGGCCGATCGGAGCCGACTCCATGGTGAGGGGATCAATGATCCTGACCTCTTTGCCGGCCATAACCTGGCCCATGGCGCCGGCGGGCAGGTCGCAGTCCGGGGGGCTCATGGATACGCCGCCCACGGTTTCCGTGGCTCCATACCCGATGTAAATGGGATAGTTGAACTTTTGTTGCCAACGCTCCGCCAGGTCCTGAGGCAATACGTCTCCCCCGGAAAAACAGTATCTCAGGGAACTCAAGTCATAAAGGTCGAGGCGGTCGTGTTCGAGGATCATGCGGAACAGCGTAGGCACTCCGATAAGAGTCGTGACTCGATGGCGGGCCACGTCATCCATCAAAGCGTCGAGATTAATCCTTGGCGCCAAGATTATTGTCCCGCCGTGGACCAACATCGTGCCCAGGCCGGTGGTCTGACCCAGGATATGGAATACTGGAGCGGACCCCAAAATAACGTTTTCATCCAATGGAAACAGCGAGGCACAGGTAGATATCTGTTCGTGGGCCCTTTCCACCACCAGACGATGGGTGATCGGCACCCCCTTGGGATGCTTGGTTGTGCCGCCGGTGTAGAGTATTTCTGCCAGATCGTCGGGGTCGGCCGGGTGTGAGGCCACCGGTTCAGCACCGCTATCCAAAAGCTTAGTCAGCTTAACGCTATGCCCCCCTGTCCCGCCTTTCCCCGGGGGACCTTGTCGAACAGCCAGCCGAACAGGCG